>NZ_SJPW01000004.1:394371-682737 GCF_007860125.1 Rubripirellula tenax | reverse complement strand
GCTCGCAAAACATGTAGAGAAGCCGGAAATCACTTCGCCCGCTACTCGGAATCCGAATCTTCGCGACTGAAACTCGTAAGCTCACCCCGAGGAAATCGCACTCGGAGTGATTTCCGGACAGACACTAGCTAGCCGCGGCATACAACTTGCGTACTCATACGGGGCCACTCGCGACTTGCCAAACTGACACCGAAGGATTCAACGATGGACTCGATACAAATCACCGCCGTTGATCCGGTCTGTGGAATGACAGTCAATCCGGCGGATTCGCGCCACAGCGACCACGGTGGGAAGTCGTTCTTCTTTTGCTGTGAGGGCTGCCAGCGAAAATTCGAAGCCGATCCCGTGAACGTTCTTTCGGCCTTCGCCGCCAAGAAACAAGCGGGAACAACGGGCAGCCAAGCAGACGGGGCTCATTCTTGCTGCGGCGGATCCGCGACCAAGACAAACGGAAATAGGTTGGCCCCCGCTGACGCGTCCGCGATCTACACCTGTCCGATGCATCCGGAAATCGAACAGATCGGACCCGGCGATTGTCCGATCTGCGGGATGGACTTGGAACCAGCCGTCGTCACATTGTCTAGCGACGCCGATGACGAACAGTATGCCGACATGAAGCGGCGTTTTTGGACGGGTGTCGCCTTGTCGGTGCCGCTATTGGTAATCGCGATGGGGCCGATGGCCGGATTGCGGATCGGCGATTTCATGTCGAGCAGCGTTGCGGGTTGGATTCAATTCGCGCTAGCGACCCCAGTTGTGTTTTGGTGCGGATGGCCACTGTTGGTTCGCGGCGCGAAGTCGTTTCGAACGATGAATTTAAATATGTTCTCGCTGATCGCGGTGGGATCGCTGGCCGCGTACGCGTTCAGTCTGGTGGTCGTGCTTGTGCCCGGCGTGATCCCGAAGGCGTTCTTCGACCATGGCGTGCCGCCGCTGTATTTCGAAGCCGCCGCGGTGATCATCACGCTGGTGTTGCTAGGGCAAGTGTTGGAATTGCGAGCACGACAACAGACCGGTAGCGCGATTCGCGAACTCATGAAGCTGGCACCCGAAACCGCCCACCGAATTGTCGGCGATGGCGGAGAAGTCGTCCCGTTGGATGCCGTCCAAAAGGGCGATCGATTGAGAGTTCGTCCGGGCGAAAAGGTCCCCGTCGATGGAAGAGTTCTCAGCGGGGCCAGCAGCGTCGACGAGTCGATGTTGACCGGCGAACCGATGCCGGTGACCAAGGTCGAAGGTGACGAAGTCACCGGTGGGACGCTCAACCAGACGGGCGCATTGGTGATGGAAGCTGTCGGTGTCGGCGGCGATACCGTTTTGAACCGCATCGTCCAAATGGTCGCCGATGCGCAGCGCAGCCGCGCGCCGATCCAAAAACTGGTCGACGTCGTCGCTCGTTACTTTGTGCCCGTCGTGATCGCGTGCTCGATCCTGGCGTTCATCGGGTGGGCGATGTTCGGTCCCGAGCCACGACTTGCGCACGCGTTCGTGGCGGCCGTTGCGGTGTTGATCATCGCGTGCCCGTGCGCACTGGGGTTGGCAACGCCGATGTCGGTGATGGTGGGTGTCGGTCGCGGCGCATCCGAAGGTGTGCTGATCAAAAATGCCGAAGTACTGGAACTCATGCAGAATGTCGACACCATCGTCGTTGACAAAACCGGGACGCTGACACAAGGGCGTCCCGAGGTGACCCGCGTCAAGACGTTTGGCGATTGGAACGAAGCAGACGTAATAAAACTGTGCGCGGCCGTCGAAACTCAGAGCGAACACCCGTTGGCCCAAGCCATTGTTCGCCGTGCGAAATCCGATGGCTTGGAAGTCGTTGAAGCATCGCGATTCAACAGCATCACCGGCGGCGGCGTACATGCTGATGTCGGCCAAAACAAAGTGCTGATCGGCAACGCGGACTTGCTAAACGGACAGAAAATCGAGGGCGTGGATGGGGGACAAGAGTTCGCGGCATCGCATCAGGCCGAAGGCGCGACGGTCGTGTTCGTGGCGATCGACAAAACGCTGGCGGCGGTTCTAGCGATCACGGACCCCATCAAGGACAGCACGCCAGTTGCGTTGAAGTCGCTGCATGAACTCGGTTTTAAGATCGTGATGTTAACCGGCGACGCCCAGCCGACTGCAAACGCCGTGGCGACGAAGTTGGGCATCGACGAATTTCATGCCGGCGTTTCACCTGCCGACAAGCATGACTTCATTCGCAAGCTCAAAAAGAAAGGCAAAACCGTTGCGATGTGCGGCGACGGGATCAACGACGCGCCCGCACTTGCCGAAGCCAATGTCGGCATCGCGATGGGAACGGGTACGGGGGTCGCGATCGAATCGGCGGGAATCACCCTGGTTGGCGGCGATCTGCGCGGTGTTGCGGCGGCCGCCCACTTGAGTCGCAAGACAATGAGCAACATTCGCCAGAATCTGTTCTTTGCCTTCGTCTACAACGCACTGGGAATTCCCATCGCTGCGGGTCTGCTGTATCCCGTCTTCGGCGTGCTGCTAAGCCCGATGGTTGCAGCTGCGGCGATGAGTCTCAGCAGCGTTTCCGTGATCGCCAATGCACTGCGGCTACGTGCGGCGAAGTTGACCTAATCATGTCCGTGCGTTTTCGCTATTTCAACAATTCAAGACGCCGACGGGCTTCGTCCACTGCCGGTTTAGCCCACTGCTCGTTTGCGAATGTTTCAACGATGCCGTTGAGCTTCTTTTTCGCTTCATCAGCATCAAGGAATTCGGCCGCCGCACGGATGTCTTCGATCAGTTTGCTGGTTCGCGGATCCATCACAATCATTGGCGATCGACGTCGCAAGACTCTCTGTTCGTGCCGAGCGAGTTGAAGTAGCTCGCCGAGACTTTCGCTATCATCGGCAATGGAGTTCTCAAACGCGTTGATCCAATGTTCGATCCGCTCTGCGGTCTCGATCGGTTCAGTTTTTCGATTCTTCATCGCCACCATGAAACCCTCTTCGGCCGGTCCCATTTCAACCAAACCGATTTTTGCCTGCACCCGTAGTCGATTCAATGTTGCCGACAACGTCGCTTCGTTGGCAAGGTCGCGAACTTCTTCGATCCGACCGTCGTTAGGATACTGTCGTATGAACGCGTTCATCTTCGCCAGATC
The DNA here is from genome assembly GCF_007860125.1 of Rubripirellula tenax. NCBI lineage: Bacteria > Pseudomonadati > Planctomycetota > Planctomycetia > Pirellulales > Pirellulaceae > Rubripirellula > Rubripirellula tenax. The sequence continues at coordinate 679,613 of NZ_SJPW01000004.1, read as the reverse complement.
GCCCGACGATAGGATCGACGCATACAGTTTTTCTGGCGTAGGCGGTTGGATCGACCGGTAAAACGTGTATCCGATCGCAAGCAGGACCACGACCATCACGACGAGAAGCGATCCATGCAAAAGCGATTGTGAAGAGCTCTTTGCGTCCGTCGCTGTGGTGTGTTCGGTGCCAAGGTTGCCCACGGTGGTAAACCGTGCTCTCGTTTCGGATTCTGAACCGCCTGGTGCCGTCGCGGACGTGTCAGACGAATCTGAAGCCTCCGCGCGAACGGTGTTGCCGCCGCGTGAGACGACCGTTCGCGCGACCGGCGACGAACGGTCGTGGTTGGTTTCACCCGCCATCCGCGTCGACTGGTCCGCCGCCACATCGCTGCTGGTCGGATCGGATCTACCGGAGTCACTGCGCGGGTCTTGTGGCGCGGTGCTGACGGAGTCGCGTTTTGCGGCTGCCTTGGCGACGTCGCCCGAACCATGGGTGACCGGGTCGACAATATTGGTATCCGATGTTGCCGATTTCTTACCCGCGTCGGTCAGAGCCGAATCGGATGAAAGAGTCGCGTCCCGCGCAAACGTTGATTGGATCAACTTCAACCGTTTCATCACCGACAATGCCGTCGGTGGACGATCCTCGGGCTTCTTTTCCAACATCTGGTGCACGATCGCGGTCAACTCTTCGGGCAAAGCCGAGTTGACCAAATCCAACGGGATCGGACGGTCTCGCATCAACGCGTCTATCACCTCCGTTGATGATCGTCCCTTGAACGGCGCACGTCCCAGCAACATCGCGTACATGACACTGCCAAGCGAATACAGATCGGTCCGCGGAGTGATCGGTCCACCAACGGCCTGTTCGGGCGCCATGTAATCGGGCGTACCCAGCACGGACCCCGATTGAGTCTGTTCGCTGCTGTCACCAAACACCTTCGGGATGCCGAAGTCGACCAGCTTGATGGTGCCGTCGTCGGTCAAAATCAAATTGGCAGGTTTCAAATCACGATGCGTCACGCCGATATCGTGTGCGTGCTTCAATGCGGATGCGATCTGGACCGAAAGGTCAAGAACCATCGGGACCGGCAGTTTCTTGAGCCGCCGTATCAACGCCTGCAGCGTTTCGCCCGAAATCAACTCCATCGAATAGAACAACCGACCCTGGTTGTCCTCGCCCTCGCCGATGATACGAACGATGCCCTTGTGCCGCAGCATCTTCAAAGCCCGAATCTCGGCCGCGAATCGACGCCGAAAACGCTGATCATCCGACACGTGAGCCGCGATCAACTTCACCGCAACTCGCTCGCCGCTCTTGATGTGCTGTCCTGCGTAGACAACGCCCATACCCCCGCGACCGATCAATTCGCCGAGCTTGTATGGGCCTAGGTATTCGTCAGGCGGCATCGTTCATCACAAAAAGAGAAGCATAGAGAATCGCAGTTCCGTGCGAGTGCCATTCTAAACCACCCTCGTCAGCCTCGCGACGCCGCAGCCCAAATACCTTCCATCGGCTGCCCGCAACCGATCTTCGACCGTTACCCGCACTCTGCTACGATTGCCCCGCCATGGACGAAGAAAAACCAAATTCCGCGCCGCCCAAACGAATCGCCCAAATCGCGATGATTTCCGCCGTTATGCTTTGGGTGACGGGGCCGCCGCTGGGTTGGTGGCCAGTCGCCTTCGTCGCCGTGATCCCCTGGTTGTTCTTGATCGCGACGGATACTCCGTTGGATCGTCGTGGTTACCTCGCCATCTGGCTGACCTCGACGGTCTATTGGTTGGTCACGCTCCAAGGACTCCGTCATGCCCACCCGGCGATGTATCTCTGCTGGATCCTCTTGGCCGCCTACTTAGCCGTTTACCATGTTGCGTTCGTCGGCATTTGTCGTCGCGCAGTTGCTCGTCGGATACCGCTCTACGTCGCCGCTCCGATCGTATGGGTCGCGACCGAGTTGATTCGCAACTACTTCCTCACCGGGATCTCCGCCGCCATGCTCGGTCATGCTTTGGTTGGCGTGCCCATGATGATTCAAATCGCCGACCTGTTCGGGTCCTACGGCATCGGGATGGTGTTGATGTGTTGCAACGTCGCGACGTTCCTGCAGTTCCGGCGGTACCGGGGCAACGCCGATCGCCGGTCGATGCTGATCGCGACATCGATTGCCTCGTTAGCTCTGATCGCAACGTGCGGATACGGGTACTGGCGACTCTCGCAACCGCTCGGTGAACCACTCGCGACGATCGCGTTACTTCAGCGTGACGAAGAAGTCGTCTACGAACAAAGCGGCGAACGCCAAGAAGAGATCTTTCGAAACTATGCCCGGCAAGCTATCGAAGCCGTCGGCGAATCGGACAAACCGATCGATCTGGTCGTTTGGCCCGAATCGATGTTTACCGGTTCAGCAACATGGATGACCGCGCCGCCCAACGCGCCGGTTCCCAAAGAAGCTTCCATGACGCCAGCGGAATTCCAAGCCGGAATCGTCGAACACCAACAGTATTTCAACCAACGGTCGCGTTCGATTCAGCAAATGATGATCGCCGCCAAACCCGGCCGAAAACCTCCCGAGTTCCTGGCCGGCTGCGGAGTCATCCGTTACGACGATCCTATCGAACTGTATAGCGGGGTGGTTCATGTCGGCGCCGATGGAGATCTGGCGGACTGGTATGGGAAAACCCACTTGGTTCTCGTCGGCGAAAACATTCCATGGATCAGCCAGTTGCCGGTGATCGGATCCTGGATTCCCCACTTGAACGTCGGCGAAGGTGGCAAGCGAATGCATATCGCTGGCATCGATGTCTCGCCAAACATTTGCATTGAAACCGCCGTCGAACGAGTCACCGTCAATCAAATGCGCGCCCTGTCGCGTACCGGCGCCGTGCCCGATGTCGTCGTCACAGTCACCAACGACGGATGGTTCGATGACTCGTCCATCATCGAACACCATCTTCGCTGTGCACAAATGGTCGCCGTCGGAATTCGCCGGCCCATCGTCTCGGCCGCCAACAATGGGCCGACCGCGCAAATCAACTCCAACGGCAATGTCGTCGCGCGGCTGGCGACGGGAGTCAACGAAACACTGATTGCGACTCCGAGAGCGGATGCTCGAGACACCGTCTACGTCAAAATCGGTGACATCCCCGCCTGGTGCTGTGTTATCGTCACCGCATTCTTCATCAAGCGGCGAAAAGTCGTTTCGTGACGACTACTCTTGGACTTGGTAAAGCGGCAAGTGACGATAGTAGACTTCCAAGCAATAGATCGACAGGCACGTCGTGTAGATGCGACCATACGAACCATACGCATCGCCCTGCGGCGGCCAGCTTCCGTCTTCGCGACCACCGCGAGTTTGCATTTTTGGCAACTCGACCTTCATCGTCTCGTTCCAGTTTCGCCAAGGGGAACCGCCGAAATGATGCAGCATTTGCGTCGCGTAGTACCAGTAGTAGACATCCTGGTCGTTCACGTCGAACGGATAATCCATCGACAAAGCCTCGACTCCGCGAATCATCGGCAAATCATCTCGACGCCAACCCAGGTATTGGCGGCACAGCAAGCCTTCCGCCGTCATCGCCGGCGACGGGTTGCCTCGAGGCTGGTACGAGTACGCCGCACCCTCATAGGATTCTGCGGTGTCCAAATACTTGCCGACCGCTCGCAGCTTTGAATCGTTGACTTCAAGGCCCGCACTCTTGGCACTCATCAACGCCAGCAGAAACCAACCCGTCACCGACGTATCGGAATCTTCGTTCGGCGTGTAGCGCCATCCGCCCTGGCTCGACTGCGCTTTTTCCGCGAATTCGACGGCCAGCTCCGCTCGCGGACGCAGCCAGGAATCCTTCGTCATGCCGTACATCTCGCATAGCGCGATCGTCGCTTGCGCTTGCGAATACATCTGCTCGTGTCCGCGTGCTTTTCCCGCCATGAAGCCACTTCGGTCTTGCAGGCTGACCAAGTACTTCATCGCCTTTTCCATCTCGTCGGTGTAGTCGCCGCTGCGATGCGTATGTCCGTCACCCAGAAACGCCAGCATTGCCATCGCGGTTGCCGATGCTTCGTTCTCGGCGTGGTTGCCGTCACGGTACGGACCCTTCATGCTCCAACCGCCTTTACGCGATTGATTGCGTTTCAGCCACTCGAGGCCTCGCTTGACCGCTTCTTGCGTTTCCGCAGTTCCGCCGAACTTCGCCAACAAAGACGCCTTCATCGCACCGGTGCGGCCGCCGAACATCGGTTGAGCGATTTCCGATGCAGAGTCTCCGAACGCCAACGGCACCAACTCAGGCGTCATTTCCGTCGCAGCAGTTTCAAAGACAGTTGGTAATTCTGTATCGACTTCTGTATCGAAGTCGGATTCGACCATGGAATCCAATTCGAACTCTGTATCGTTGGACAAAATTTCAAACTCAACAATCTCATCTTTCTTGTCGCCGTCATTCTGCCCAATCGTCAGGATCATCTTTCCGATGCCTGATCCAACGGGTGTGGTGATCAGTGCCAACACCAGCAAGAAGATCAGGTGGATCACCAAGCTGACCAACCACGGCGGTGCAGTGAACCCGCGCCGGTCCGTTCCCGGATCGCTCAGATCGTCGACTTGATCAGAGTCCGCCACCGTCGACGATGGCTTCGTACGCGTCTGAATCGGTTCCAACTCGCCCCGCCAACGGACGCCCTTCGCCGATCCGATGCCATTGCCGACGCGAGTGTCCGATGTGGCCGGGCGTACCGGCGGAAGAGTGGATCGAGGCGGCGGAGGCGGTGGTACCACCGAGGCGCGATTGGCCGGCAGCACATCGCTGCGCTTGATCGTCGGCGCAGGCGGACCGGCATCAGGCTTGGGGGCTACCGGCGGTGGTGCCGGGATCACCGGTTGTTCGACTGGCGGCGGAGCCGCTGAAATCGGTGGACCCATCACGGGTGGTGGAGGTGGCGCCGAGCGTCCGATGCCAGTCTGTCCATGTCCGATCGAATCGGTTGACGTCGGATCGCGATGAAAGTCTGTTTCCGACATCGTTTCGATCGGTCAGTGACCAGCCAGTGGGAAGAGAAGAGGAAAAGGGCCAATGATGCTTATTTCGCATTTTGGCTGGCTCTAGGATAAGGCCAGAGTCGATCGAAAGCCAACTCGACGGACTTGGTAGCGAAGCCAACCCGATTATGATGGATAAACCGGATCCGCGGGTATCGAAAAACAATCATTTTCAAGAACCCCGTACGGCCGTTGACAATCAGGAGCCGATATCCGATAAAGCGTCAGTCGAGGCAGTCTTCGGGACTGTTTCGGAAAACATCACCGCGGGATGGAGCAGCCCGGTAGCTCGCGAGGCTCATAACCTCGAGGTCGTCGGTTCGAATCCGGCTCCCGCAACTTCTTAGAACGGTTGGAACTAGTTCCGACCGTCGGGTAAACGAAAAGCCGACGTGTTTTGCACGTCGGCTTTTTTCGTTTTATCCCGTTATCTACGAACGACTTACGCCGATTGGCCGGGGGCGGTTTTCTTTCTCGGTTCTAGTTGAGAGATGACCCGAGAACGGGTCGGTGGCGGCTGGAACCGGTTCTGGGGCGGATTTCTTACGTTCTCCGTTTCTTAGGCCTCTTGGGTTACGAGCTGTTCGGTTCTCTCTTTGGGTCGGGTTGGGAAACGCATCTGACGCTGCAAATCGTTTGTCTTTCTGGGTCGTGACCGATTGAGACGGCCAGACGGTCGCTCAAAATCGCCCGATAGCGTTAAGTTGATTTGGAGAAGCCGAGAAAAGTGTTTTCGCGTTTGAGAGCCGCTGTTGAAGTATCCGACTACCCCTGACGGCCGCTACTTTGTCCACCAAGAACGTCTGTGGCGTTGCACGAATCCGAACCTTGACGAGGCCGAGCGTCAGAGGTTTGTGAATGAATTGATGGCCGCTCGTCGCCAGGTTGGCGTCGCCAAACGGGCCGACGATGATGCCGCCCTGACCGTCGCACGTGCCCGCGTGAACGCCGCCAAAATTTCTCTCGGAGAACGCGGCCCGACTTGGTGGGATGACGACACCGACTTCACCCGGTGCCTGGTTGAGAACACACCCTACGCCAAATGGTGGGCAGAACGAGACGCCTGATCAGGGCTTCGTCGCGGCGAAATGAACACTCAGCCGTCCAGCAGGACTTGGCCGACGACGCCGAGCAGAAACCCCAGCACGGCTCCGACGGCGGGCAGCTTGCGGTCGCCGTCTTTGGCTTGCGGTGCGAGATCTTGGAACGTCAGATACAAAATTCCGCTGGCGGCAAACAGCATGATGAATGCGACCAGTTTGGGGTACGCCGACAGATAGCTGAATCCGATCCAACCGGCGATCGGCCCCAGCGGCACCAACGCACACAGCAACCCGACGATCTTCCAATCGGAACTTCCGCCGCTGGCTTTCAACTCTCGAAACGAATTGAAACCCTCGGGCAAGTTTTGCAACCCGATCAAGAGCGCCAGCAACGCGCCCGTGCTTTCGCCATGAGCGAACGCCGCGCCCAACGCGATCGCTTCGGGAACGAAATCCGACACCATCGCGACCAACTGAGCGGCCGAACTCTTCGATCGAGCCAGCACCGTTTCCAAACCCCAAAACGCGATGCCACCGATCAAGAACGCCAGCACGATCCAGCCGAGCGATAACTCACGCACGCCCTCAGGCACCAACACCAACGCGACCGCCGAGATCAACACGCCGCCGCCGAACGCGATCACGCTGTGCCGGAACTCGTCCTCGATCCACTGCGGCGAAATCCGCTCGAACATCGCGAGCACGCCACCGACCGGCATCGCCGCCCCCGCGATCGTCGTCATCACCAACACCTGAATTAGCTCACTCATCCGTCGCCCCCACCCGCTTCACCGCCGCCCACCAAACCCAAGCGATCAACACGCCCTGCAGCGGCAACCGAGCCACCAACGCCCAAAACGGAATCTCCGGAAACCGATCCGCGTGCAAAACCATCTCCACGTTCGCCGGAAACACCGCCACCAACAACGCGATCAATCCCCACCCCGCCGCCCGCCGCAGCTTCGGCACCGCAACGCCAATCCCGCCAGCCATTTCAAAGAACCCCGACACGTAAACCGAAAACAACGGCCAAGGCAAATACGCCGGCATGATCTTCAAGTACATGTCCGGCGACACGAAGTGATTCACGCCGGCGGCGATGAATAGCAGCGAGATGACAAAACGAGAGACGGCTGTCATGCTAGAACCAGACCAGAGCAAGATCGGCAATTACGTCGAAACATTTTCGCCCAGCCATACCTCAGCTCGTTCGATCCGTTTTTCGACGAATTTCACATGATTGCGAAGTTGTCGCATGATTGGATTCCGCTTCGGGCTATCGGGATAGAAGGTTTTCGCCGATCGGCGAGCGTAGGAAACAAAATTCCGACGCCCGATGTGTGTGCAGCGATCAAAGATCTTTTTCCGATTGACACGCTTCTTGCCGCGGCACTGTGCGGCGCGGCGAAGATTCTTGACCAAACGTGTTGCTCGCTGTTGATAGCGAGTGATCGTTTTTTGCTTCAGCACCGTTCGAGCCCCATCGAACTCAAAGCCTAAATACTCGACAGGAATATCTGCCCGAAGTGCGAGCTCATCATCTACCCGGAACTCGTGAAAACTCTCTTTGTCCTTGTTGCTTTTCAAGTCGACTGCTTCAAGCTCGTCCCGAACGCGGGCAATCACATCGCTCGCCATGCCTACCGGAGCAACGATCAAGATGTCATCCGAGTAGCGGCGATAGAGTCCACCGATCTCGTCAGCGTACGAAGCAAGAGCCGCATCGAAATCAAGCATGTACAAATTCGACAAGACAGCACTCGCCGGCGAACCCTGGGGAATTCCGGCCGTTTCGTCATGTTTTTGGACGACGCCCTCCCGCTTAAACAGCTCACGCAGGCGATCCATGTCACTTAGTCGCTTCCGCGTTTGGCCCGGTTGCGACTTTCGCGATAGCGATGCTTTCTTGATTTCGGCTTCGTCCAAGAAACGATCCAGGTCGACGAATCGGTAACGAGTAAGCTGCTTAAAAATCGCGAAGTGATCAGATGGAATTCTTTCGCAGCCCAGCACTCGACACCACAATTCCTTCAGCCGTTCGTGGTCAAGGTTCTCGAAAAACGACGTTACATCAACGGTCACGACATCGCATTCGCCAAAGGTCTCGATGAAGTCGAAGGCTTCTTTGGCTGCGGTGATGTTGCTGGCCTTGGCTGCCGTTTTGCGGTAGGCAAGCACGCACTGGGCGATGCCAAGCTCCGCTAGTTGATGCTCGTATAGTTGACTGACAATCTGGGCGTAACGCGAATAGATACGGGCATCTTTGTGTGCCGCATAACGAAGCGGCCGTTCTTTCGGCTTCACCTTACCGAGGTCGCGTTTGTAACGCCGCTCGATCTTGGTCCGGCCGATGAACGGCAAGAAAGGATGTATCGCGACATCCTTCGGCTTGAATTCTTGAGTCTGGTTGTCCAGACCATGCCACACATCGTCAAAATGACGATAGCCCCGACGCCGTAATTCCGGCGGAGTCTTTTACAGCACCGGAATCCCCGTTTGCATTTTGGTGCTGAAGAAGTGCAAGCGAACCGACGACGTGCTGTTCATCAACGCCGAAAAACATTTCAAGAAAGGCAAGCGACAGAATTTCCTGTCAGACACGCACATCGACAAGATCATCGACACCTACCAGCATCGCCGGATCGAAGACCGCTTCTCCGCCCGCATAGAGATGTCGAAGATCGCCGACGAAGAGGACTACAACCTCAACATCTCCCGCTACGTCAGCACCGCCGAACCTGAGGTCCAAATCGACTTAGCCGAAACACATCGCAAGCTTGTCGCAATTGAAGCCGAGATCGAAAAGGCCAAGTCAGAACACAACAGCTACCTCAAAGAGCTTGGTCTCCCGCCGCTACCATGAGGTTGCGCGTTGGTCAGAGTGTTTCGGCGAGCAGATTCAATCGATGTTGCTGCGGTTCGCGGACAGCCGACCCGGCAAGTTTCGCCAGAGAGTTGACCATCGGGTTTGAAACCACCTTTCGATAGCGAGACGAACGATTCACCACAAATCTCCGATGACCTTGCTGCCGCGATCGGCGAAGCCAAAGTGTCCCTCGAAGCCGCTCAAGCCGAAGTGGGAATCCCCGGCGAAAATGAACCCGATGACGAACGTATCGAAAAGCTGAAAGCCGGCATCGCCGCAATCGAAGCCAAAGCTGCCGCGATTAGCGACCAAGCGGGGGCAGCCAGCGAGGTCGACCTCCCGCCAGCAACGCTCGAAGACGATGCCGTTGCCTTGGAACTGAATCGCGAGGCCCAAGCCTCGATCGACAACTTCGCCGGTACCGACGTTGGTGAATCCACCGGCGAATCGGTCACCGGCAAATTCGATTCCCGCGGACTGGACTTCGGCAGCGGTGCCCGGCGCATCGAACCGCTCGGCAATCCACAACCTGCGGAAAAACTGGAGCCAATCCAGCTCGACAACGAGCCCGAAGTGATCGCCGCGCCGCAATTGGTGATCGAGGAACCAGAACCCGAGGCGGATGCAAACGTCGCCATCGAAGAACCATCCCTTGTCGCAGAACCGCTCGCTGAACCACTGCCCGCCGACAACATCGAATCGGGCTTACAACAACTCAACGATCGACTTATCTCCATCGGACAATACCTCATGAAGTCCAACGAATTGCTCGCCGGCGGAAGCAGTAACCTCGATCAAACCGGCGAACGCTCCGGCCTCGGACTAAGCGAAGACGTCCAACGAGCCATCGTCGAAACCGCTCACAACACCCGCAAGCTCGCCGAACGGTCCAGCGGCGGCGGGCTGGTGTTTAGCTGATGAGCATCTCTGCTGGCGGATACAACTTCGAGGTCGCGGCGTTGTCCCCCAAGGCAACTCGTGGAACGCAAACGACCGACACGGTTTCCTACGTGGCAAATTCCGGTGGTGGCGGAGTCGATCCGGCCGCCGCTGCCGCCGCGTTGCTGCAACACTTCCGCACGACCCAACCGGAAACGATCCCGTTCCTGCGAATCGACGCGGAACACATCAACGAGAAATACGCACTCGTCACCGCGAACCTGAACGAGACCAAACTCGATCCGGTTTCGTTCAACACCACCGGCGCGACAACCCACGTCAATCAGTCGCTCGGCACCCGCGGCATTTACGCCGCTCCTGGCAAGACCGCACCCAATTATCGCGGTGCGATCGGCGTGAGTGACTCCGGCGTGTCCGGCGTCGACATCACCGTACCCGCTTTCGAGTTCTCGGTCCGCAAGAAGTTCGAGTTCGTCTCGACGTCCTACTTGCTGGCCGTCGTCGCGATGACGGGGCGAACCAACTCAACCGACTGGTCGATCTTTGGCCCCGGCGAAGCCTTGTTCCTCGGCGGTGAAGGAGGTGAAGACGACAACAACTGGGTCGACATCACCTATCACTTCGCCGCTCGTCCCAACCAAGCCGCACTGCAACTTGGTGAAATCGGTACCGTCAATAAACGAGGCTGGGATTACCTTTGGGTGAAGCACGACGAAGAGGTCGTCGGCGACCGCGTGTTGCAAACACCGGCGGCGGCTTATGTCGAGCAGGTCTACCCCGAAGGCAACTTTAACGCTTTAGGAATCTCATAGTTGGCAAGACGCGTTCGCCCAGGTGATCAGCTTCGCATCTCGGCGACCGAGTACAACCGACTGCTCGCCGCGGCCGATGCGTCGCACCGCAACCGGCTTCCCGGTGGCGGCGGACCGCGGACGCACCTGCGAAACGCATCAACGGTTCGCGTTCACAACAAGTCCGGCGCGGTCGTTCCGATCGGCGGCATCGTCGGCTTTGAAACGCCGCTGACCGATCCAACGGCCGGCCCCGTCGAACTGGCCCGCTTCGTTCGTGATGCCACGATCGAGTGCATCACGCCAACCGAAGACGAACACAGCGGTCGCGTTGGCGTCGCCATCGAACCGATCGCGGCGGACCAAGTTGGTCGAGTCGTGTTCGATGGTGTCGTCGCGGCGCAGGTCGACGTCACCAAAACGTGGCATCGCTTCGCCGACGTTGCCGAATCCGGTGGCGACACGTTGCAATCCAAGCCCGACGGTTCGGCACAGATCCTGTGGCGGAAAGATCTCTCAACGACTGGTCTGCAGTGGGCGGTCGTTCGAGTCGGCCGGCCCGCTGATCCAGTTTACCTCGTCGAGGTTCCGATTGGTGGCATCGCGGGCCGGCGAGGGATGCGAACGGGCAGCGCGGACTGCGACTTGTATCAACTCGACAAAGCGGGCGAGATCAATGCGGTAACCGACCCGGCTGGCGACACGGTACGAATCACCGCTCGAAATCACTCGGCGCAGCGTATTCGCGGACCGATCGCGGATTCGCCGAAACAATACCTGGAAGTGCAGTTCGACGGTCAACGATCGTGGGTGATCGACCCGCCCAAGCAAACGCTTCTGTGCAAGCCAGCGAAACGTATCAAAGCAAAGTCGTGGGGAACGGCTCGCGAACTTCGGTTTGATGGTGGATGGAAACCGATTGGCCCTGCCGTCTCGGTCTACAACGTGTGCGATTACGCATTGCTGGCAAGCCAACAGATTGTCTGTCACTTCCACGAAGACACGTCGGCGTATTTGACGATCGGTTGCCGATGCTGTGATGGCAGCAGTAGTTCGAGCAGTTCATCAAGCTCCAGCAGTTCGTCGAGTTCAGGTTCCAGTAGCAGTTCTAGCAGCGATTCATCGTCCAGCAGTTCCTCGTCGTCTCCCTCGTCATCATCCTCTTCTTCGTCATCGGGAAGCTCATCAAGCATCAGTGGTTCATCGAGTAGTTCGAGCATGAGCAGTTCAAGCTCATCGAGCATGTCGTCAAGTTCCAGCAGTTCTCTGTCATCTTCCAGTAGCAGCTCATCCGGTTCTAGTTCCTCGAGCAGTGGATCGTCGTCATCGTCGTCCGGCAGCCCATCGTCCTCATCAAGCAGCGGCTCGTCATCGAGCAGCAGTTCCGGCAGTTCGTCGTCTTCATCAAAGTCATCTTCGAGCAGCGATTCATCCTCAAACTCGTCGTCATCCGACAGCAGCGATTCCTCCCTCAGTTCATCTGCATCCAGCAGCAGCGATTCAAGCCACAGTTCCAAGTCTTCATCCAGTAGCGTCAGCAGTAGTCAATCGAGCGATTCCTCGAACAGCAGCGATTCAAGCACCTCGACAAGTCTTCCGAGCGTAAGCAGTTCATCCAGTTCCGACGGTTCCTCGTCTTCATCGAGCGGTTCGTCAGACAGTTCGTCGAATTCTCAATCAAGCGATTCATCCAACAGCGATTCAAGTGACTCGACCAGTCTGCCCAGCATCAGTGGTTCATCCAGCTCCGATGGGTCATCGTCCGCCTCGAGTGATTCGTCGGACAGCTCGTCAAACTCACAATCGAGTGATTCATCCAACAGCGAGTCTAGTGACTCGAGCACATCGACCAGCCTGCCCAGCGTCAGTGGTTCATCAAGTTCCGATGGGTCGTCGTCCGCATCGAGTGATTCGTCAGATAGTTCGTCCGACTCCCAGTCCAGCGACTCATCGACAAGCGAATCGAGCGATTCCAGTACGTCGATCAGCCTGCCAAGCGTGTCCGCGTCCAGTTCATCGGCGAGTGATTCGTCGACGAGCAACTCGCAATCAAGCGATTCCGGTTCGTCGAGCGATTCATCGACCTCGCAATCAAGCGAATCAGCCAGCACGCCATCCATTAGCAGTTCGCAATCGTCCACATCCAAGAGTGCGTCATCGACCAGCGAATCATCGACATCTGAATCCAGCCAGTCCGTATCAAGCACATCAGAAAGTGAGTCACGTAGCGAGTCAGACTCGGAGAGCGTGCCTTCGTTTAGTTGGAATTCGTCAGCGAGTAGCGAAAGCGATTCCGTATCAAGTGAGTCCGAATCGGAATCCGACTCGACGTCGCCATCAGCCAGCGAGTCGGGCAGCGATTCCCAAAGCGAATCAAGCATCGACCGCAGTTCAGACTCGCAAAGTTACTCAGCGAGTGCTTCGGCATCATACTCGGATAGTGCCTCCGCCAGTGGGAGCCAAAGTGGTTCTGCATCAGGCAGCGGATCGGATTCCGGCAGTGATTCAGGATCAGGCAGCGTAAGTGCATCCGAACCAGACAGCGATAGCGGATCGGCCTCCAACTCACGATCAACGAGCACATCGGATTCTGGCAGTGACTCGCGAAGCGATGACTCGACCAGTGTCCCGACGTCATCAAGTGTCTCTGGTTCCGATTCAACTTCAAGGTCGACTAGCAACTCGGGATCGGAAGGTTCTGACAGTGATCGGCCCAGCGAAAGCGACGACCCGAGCGTCGGCGATTCATCGGGAAGCAACAGCGATCAACCATCCGAGAGCAACGACTCGACATCCGACTCAGACCCACCCAGCGATGGTTCCGATCGCCCGAGCGGAAGTGCGTCCGATAGCAGTGATGGCTCCAATCGGCCGAGTGAAAGCGATTCAACCGAGGAACCATCCGAAGACAGCAGCGGATCCAGTGAACCTTGCAACAGCACGTGGATTTGGTCGTGCGGTTGGGAGTTGGTGAGCAGCGATTGTGAAGACCCCGGCGACCCACCCAGTTCGTCCGGTTCATTCGATGGCGCGGTAGCGGGGATGACAGCATGATGCATTGTCCACATCTAACACCCGACAACCAATGCGAAGTGGCATGCCAACTCGCTGGGTGTCGCGTGCAAACCACGCCGACCGCGTGCAACGCGTGCCAGATCAACGATAACCCGTGCGCGATCAACGTCGTCACCATCGGCATGGCATTGGTCAACAAGAAGCGACGCAAACAAAACGTCATCGAGTTGGAAGCACTTCTTCGCAACTACATGCCGGACGAAGACCCGATGCCGGCGACGCTGAAGATGAGTAGCTACCGGCCCGGTCCCGGTAACGAACTCAAAAAGATGATCGCTTGGTTTGCAAAGCCAAGCGAAACATGCAACTGCGAAACCCGTGTCGACACGATGAACGACTGGGGTGCCGACGGTTGCCGCCAAAACATTGACACGATCGTCGATTGGTTACTCGAAGAAGCCCAAGCAAGAGGACTCCCGCATGGAAGGTTTACATCAACAGTCGCCCGCAGTCTCGTCAACACTGCCATCCGCAAGTACGAGCGAAAATTCCCTGAAGGGGCACCCGAACCAGACCAAGACGATCCGGAGGACGAATTCGATCGTTGAACGCTGTTTCCTAATGAACCTCGATCGTCGCGATGATCGAATGCAAGAATGGATGAGGCAACTCCCCGATCCCTGGCCGTTCCCCGAACCGGAGCGGTTCGCCGCGATCGACGGCCGCCGCGTCGCAACACCCCCGCAGTGGCGTGCAGGAAACGGAGCGTGGGGATGCTACCGATCTCACTTACTAATTCTCGAAAAGTGTCTGCTCGAACACATCGACTCGTACGTTGTCTTTGAAGACGACGCGGGATTCGGCGACGACTTCTGCGAACGGCTGCAACAGTTTATCGCGGAACTGCCTGCCGACTGGGGAATGGCCTACCTGGGCGGACAACACCTTTACGCCGGCAAGAACCCGCCACACAAAGTCAGTGAACACGTCTACCGGCCCTACAACGTGAACCGCACTCATGCGTTCATGGTGCGAGGACGCGAGGCGATGAAGACACTCTATCGCCATCTCACTTGGAACGATTGGCACACCAAGCATCATATCGACCATCACCTCGGTCGATTGATTCAGCGTCGCTACCAAGCACTCGTTCAAGGAAAGAACATCCAAAAGGAATCCATCGCAGTTTACACGCCCGATCGTTGGCTCGTTGGACAACTGCCGACCAAGTCCAACATCTGCGGTCGAAAATGGAGTCAAACGCGGTTCTTCAACGATGCGAAGAACGCCGATCATTCCGACGCACCGTTCTTTGCCGTCCTCGGCCCGCACCGCGCCGGCACATCATGCGTCGCCATGGTCATGCATCATCTCGGCGTTCACATGGGAAACCAGCTTGGCGGCTACGAAGCGACCGGAGGCGGAGAGGCACTCGGGTTGGCACAGCTCTGCGAAAAGGTGATGCGTTTCCCTGCCACCGATCCGAATGTCAGCGACGACCAACTGACTCAAATGCTCAAGTCGTGGATCGTCAGTCGCAAATCGGAAGCCAACCGCGACAAGACTGTCTCCGGCGCAAAGTATCCGCATCTATGTCGCTTCGTGAATCACCTTCACGCCGGACTGGGCGATTCACTGCGAATCATCTCCGTCGAACGAGACATCGAAGCGTCGATTCGTTCACTGCAGAATCGCAGCGCGAAACATCGTGGCCAATGGTTCGCGGCGAACGACGAGGACTGTGAGGTTCTGCAACGCAGTCTCCGCGATCACCGAGACAACTTCATCGCAGACCATCCCGAAGTGCCGGTATTCCGGATCGAGTTCGCCGAACTGGTGACGTATCCCGAGGAGGTGATCAGCAATCTGGTCGAGTTCCTCGGGATCACGCCAACCCAGGATGAAATCCAGTCAGCGATCGAACACGTCAATCCGGATCTTAGGAAGTTTGGGTGAGCATCATGGTGAATAGCATCTCAACAGCAGACATTACATTCTGCATCAAGACGATTCACCGACCTTGGTCCTGCCATCGCCTGGTCAAATCGCTGCGCGAGCACATCGCCGATCCAAGGATTGTTGTTGTCGACGACGGTCGGCCCGAGCTTCGATTCAGTGAGAAATATCCAGAAACCGCTGAGCTTTGCACGGTCATCAACCTTGATCAGCACGATGTGGGCGTTGGAGTAGGACGTAACGCGGCGATCGACGCGGCGCAGACCGAGTTCATTTTTCTGCTGGACGACGACCATGTTGTCACGCCGGACTTTCACATCGACCGCGTTTGCGAGTACTTCACGAAGCACGAACTCGACATCCTTGCCGTCCGACAAGGTGGAGGCGGTCGACCCACGATGCTTTCGCCGCTGATGAACGGCAAACGCATCTGGATGCATCGGGGCGAGAAGAAACGTGTCGGCACCGTTGCTTGGTGCGACATGGTCAGCAACGCGTTTCTCGCTCGCAAAGAAAAGATCGCGACGCTCCGTTGGGACGAAGCCCTGAAAACTTACGAGCACTGGGAGTTCTTCTACCGGGCGAGTCACCTTGCCAATCTGCAAATCGCGGTCGCGACGGATTGTTCAGTCGTCCATGCACACGTGGCCGGCACTGGCTACGGCAACCTGCGGGGAAGATCGAAGTTCCGTGCGATAGGGCTTCGCAAGCACGGTTTCCATTCGATGCGTTATCCAGGAGGTCAAATCGTCCGTGCGTGAACAAATCACTTTTTGCATCAAGACGATTCATCGCCCGCAGTGTTGTGCCGCGCTCGTCCGCAGCATTTACCAACTCTACGGCGAAGAACGACCGGCAATCCACGTGCTCGACGATGGAAAACCGGAGTTGCGATTCTCGTCGAGTTGTCCCGACGAGGCGGCAATGGTCGATCGACTTATTGAAACCGAGTACGACATTGGCTTGTCGGCCGGTCGCAACCGGTTGCTCGACGCTGGTGACACCCCGATGGTGGTCTTTGCTGACGACGATCACTTGGTTACCAACCAAACGCGTCTGCCGGAATTGGCTGTCAAGTTGAACCGTCACCATGACCTGGATCTCTTGGCCGGTCTATCAAATCTTCAAGAACGTCCAAAGCTGATGAAGTCTGATGGTCGGACGCTGCGGATTCCGCATGGGCACTACAAGCGACGCGGCTCCATGCGATGGTGTCACTACGTCGGAAATTGCTTCGTGGCCTATCGAGACATCCTCCAAGCGATCCGCTGGGACGAATCGCTCAAAGTCGAAGAGCACTGGGACTTCTTCTGGCGATGCAAGCTCGCCGGCGTCAACGTCGCCTGCGATGTGTCTCATTCCTTTAGGCACGAACACATCGACCCACCCGGCTACCAGCGGCGAAGACCCGAGTTCTTGACAACAGCCATTCGGAAGCATGGACTCGACCGAGTCATGTGGCGCTGACGCTGTCATTCATTTCTAACCATCCATAGAGCCGACCACCCAGCCAATCACTGATTCATTCAGTCACGGCGTCTCTGGTAAATCTCGCTGACACGAAATGGAGTTCTCACATGCACGCGTTCATGCGATGCCTCACAGTATTGATGTTCTTGGTCTTTGTCTGCGCCGAGTGCTCAGGCCAAACCTACCCCGATGGCACGTTAGTGATGTCCCGCTTGAAAGGACGTTTCGGCAACTTCCTTTCTCGCGTGACCGGAACGCACTACACGCACACAGCGATCGTGATTGATGGCAAGGTTTGCGAGTCGACCTTTCCGCGAGCCAAATGCACACCACTCGATCGCTACGCGGCCGGCAAGCCTTGGACGGTGCGTTACGTTCCTCCAAGCGAACCACTCACACCCACACAAGTGCAAGGAATACGCGACTATGTTCGGCGAAACGTTGGACTGCGTTACGGATTGAAGCAGTTCTTCAATCCTAACTCTCGCCCCGATGGACGCATTTACTGCAGCCAGTTCGCTCATGGAGCACTCTCGTCGGCTGGCATTCAACTTCCGTCGAAATCCTGGCACACCCCGGATCGTCTTCTACGCGGATCGCCGATTCACTAATGAGTTCGCCAAACACTCCTGACATTACAGGCGATCAAGCGATGATTGAACTGCCCGCGTTGGAATATCACCTCGCACACAGTTGCAACCTCTCGTGCCAACAATGCAGCCACTATTCGAATCTCAAGCTGGCCGGCTCAATGCCGACCGTCGAGCAAGCCGATGCAGACTACTCACGATGGTCGCAACGTTTACGTCCCAAACGCTTTGCCCTCCTTGGCGGCGAACCACTGTTGAACCCAAACGTGATCCAGCACATTCATCTCGCGGCAGATCACTGGACCGGCAGCGATTTGATGCTAGTCACCAACGGCTTCTTTTTGCATCGATTTCCTGACCTGCCGGCGGTTCTGGTGGAAACCGGTTGCCGACTCGAAGTCAGCCAGCACGGTACGCACGATGACTACGTCAAACGATTCCGCGAAGTCAAACATCTTGTTTGGCGATGGCGCGAGGATCACCCTGGCATCCAAATCAAGATCCGCCAATCCCATCGCGGTTGGATGCGGCAGCACAATATCGAGAACGGTAAGCCGATGCCGTTCGATTCCAATCCCAACGCAGCCTACCGTGTCTGTCTTCAAAAGACCTGCACCCAGCTCGGCGAGAACGGATTCTTGTTCAAGTGCCCTGCCTTGGCCTACTTCGCCCAACTCGAGTCGAAGCTGAAGTTGAACAACTTGCCCCAGTGGCAACTCTTTCGCGACTACAAAGCGATCGCTGCCGATGCCACCGACGATGAGCTTCGCACCTTCATCGAAACCAAGGCCGTACCGCAGTGCGGACTCTGCCCATCTCACCGCACCAAGTTCGTTCATCCCAACCCCCTGCAACGAAGTACATTGCTATGACTTATGGTTCCATCGAGCCCGACATGCCACCGTTCCCGTTTGTTCCGCCTTTCGACCCGCCCGGAAGCGAGCCTCCGTACCTGCCTGAAGGCAGTTCCACCGATGACGATGGTTCGAGCGACAGCTTCGGTCCTCGTCCGCCTTGGTGGCCCGAAGACTTCCCATGGCCACCCGAGCCCGAGGAGCCCAACGTAGTCGAATCCTACCCGCCCATACACGTCTGGCCTCGACTACCGCCCGACCATCCCTATCACGTCCCGCCCGGCTTCTCGGCCCCAGACAACCTGCCGCCCGGTCACCCCGGCGAAGCCTACCCCGGCATGCCCGACTACCACGTCGTCCATCCCAGCGACTGAGGCGACGACCGGCCCAGGCACCCCGGCATTCTTGTTGACTGGCCACCGTCCTACGAAGACGACGAAGAATATGACTTGGCAACACTAAGCGGCGGCAAAACAAAACGCTGGCGTCCCACATTGGGGCGTCAGCGTTTTTTCGTTCTGAGACTGAAGGGTTGCGTTTAGCTTGCCATCGCAGATCGCATTCTTCTGGTGATTGTGATAGGTAAGGCAGGACGGGGTCATCGTCGTCGACCTAGTCCGTGTCCTCTTAAGCTTTTGGTTTGTAACCGAGTAGACGCAGGGCGTTAAAAACGACGACGAGGGTGCTGCCTTCGTGGAGGGCGACGGCGGGGCCGATGTTCAGTCCGAGGATCGTGGCGGGGACGAGGAAGGCGACCATGCCGAGACTCATCCAGAGGTTTTGTCGAATGATTCGTCGTGTTGCGCGGCTGAGGCCAATCGCGAGTGGGAGGTGGTCGAGGTTGTCGGCCATCAGAGCGACGTCGGCGGTTTCGAGGGCAACATCGCTTCCGGCGGCTCCCATCGCAATCCCTACCGACGCGGATGCCATTGCAGGAGCGTCGTTGACACCGTCGCCAACCATTGCGACGCCACCTTCGGTTTGCAGCTTTTTGATCGCGTTGACTTTGTCGTCGGGCATCAAGTCGCCTCTTGCTTCGTCGAGGCCGACTTCTTTTGCGACCGCGTCGGCGACCATTTGGTTGTCGCCTGAGATCATGATCATTCGCTTGATGCCGAGTTCGCGAAGCCGCGAGATGGTTCGCTTTGAGGCTTCTCGCGGCGTATCCATCAATCCGATGACGCCGAGGTAGCGATCGGCACGGCGGACAATCATTGTGGTGCGACCATTTTGTTCTAGTGATTCGACGATCTCGCGAACGCTGTCTGGTAGCGGCGGACCGTCGACTTCGGCGAACAAGTCGTCTTTGCCAATATGCACGACGTCCCCTTCGACCGTCGCCCGGATGCCGCGTCCCGTGATGCTTTTGAGATCTGTTGCCTCTGGAATCTCTCCCCCACTCCCAGACTGCCCATCACCCAATCGCTTCTTCCCATCGCGGACGACTGCCTTGGCAAGCGGGTGTTTGCTGAGGTCTTCCACTGCGATTGCGGACCGCAACAGTTCCGATTCTTCAACGCCATCCGCCGTGCGAACATCGGTGACTTTTGGTTCGCCTTCGGTGAGCGTGCCAGTTTTGTCGAACGCGATCGAATCGAGACTGCCGAGGCTTTCCAATGGCCCGCCTCCTTTGATAAGGATGCCGCCGCGAGCGGCTCGCGCGACGCCGCTGAGCACCGCACTAGGTGTCGCGATCGCAAGTGCACAAGGGCTGGCGGCAACCAGCACCGCCATTGCTCGGTAGAACGAATCACTGAAGGTTTCGTCGATAACCAGCGGTGAGAACATCAAGAGCACGACGCCGGTGATGACCGACGGAACAAAGTATCGCTCGAACTTTTTCGTGAACTTTTGCGTTGGCGAAACCCGCGTTTCCGCTTCGCTGACCATTGTCACGACGCGAGCCAGCGTGTTCTCCGATGCGATCTTCGTGACCCAGATTTCTAACGATCCCGATTGATTGATCGTGCCGGCAAAGGCTCGATGTTCCGGCGGAAGTGATTCGGATTCAGCCGCTGCGGCTTCAATATCGCGAACAGGCTGTTTGTCGACAGGCACGCTTTCGCCCGTGATTGGTGCTTGGTTAACGCTGGACTCACCCGCGATCACGAAACCGTCGGCTGGGACTCGTTCGTCGGGTTTGATGATGACGGTGTCGCCAACGACCAAGTCTTCGACGGGAATTTCTGATTCATTTCCATCGCGTCGAACACGTGCGGTTTTAGGGGCGAGTTCGGATAACGCTTCGATGGCTCGTTTGGCTCGCCCCATCGCGTAGCCTTCCAATGCGTGACCGATGCTGAACAGGAACAGTAGCAACGAACCTTCGGCCCACGCACCCAGCGACGCGGCACCGGCGGCAGCCACGATCATCAGGAAGTCGATCTCGAACTTGCCCGCACGAATCTTTTCGATCGCTTCGTTGACGGTGTAGTATCCGCCGAAGAGGTAAGCGGCGATGAAGCAACCGACCGGAATCCACTGGTTGAGTTCGGCAAACGTTTCAATCAGCCAGCCGACCAACAAGAACGCACCACAGAGGATCGCGAAGATCAGTTCCGACTTCGACCCGAAGATGCCTCCGTGGGCATGGTCGTGTCCGGTATGGTCGTCATCGTCTTCATGAGTTTGCCCATCATGGTCGTGACCCGCGTGAGCGTCGACTGTTGTCGAAGTCTGCCATTGGTGAAATGCGTCCGCGATTGCGGACTCGCTTGTCAGCTTTCGATCGTATTCGACTCGCACGGTTCCGTCGGGCGATATCACCGCTTCGAGAACTCCGTCGATGCGGTTCAAGCGAGACTCGATCGCCGATGCGCGGCGAGCATGGATGGCGGGCGACTTCGACAACCAATGACCATATTGCTTGTCCAATTCAGCACCGGCGCGTCGTGCCAAATCGCGAACCTCGCCCGTCGACACCACATTCGGGTCGTAGTGAACGCAGACTTGGCCAGGGCTTTCATCACTCGGTTTGAGCAAGTGTGCCGCGTCGATTCCTGCTTTGTTTTGCAGCAACTCCGCCAGACGTCTGATGCACGAATCGTCCGCATCGTTGACGGTAGGTAGAAGCAGGTTGAGTTCGATTTTTTCTTTTTTCATGCGTGTGTCGATCTCACTTGGAGTTATTCGTCGCCGTTTCGCTTATTCGCTTCCAGCATCACCAGATGCGTGCCTTGATTGGATTGCAATAGAAAAAGCGACGGCTTTCCAGGTTCCAGATCCTTGGTGACCTCTGCGTACTGGCTTAGATTTTCGATTCGCTGATCGTTGATACGAGCAACTACCATGCCAGCCGCAATGCCTTCACGATACGCTTCACTATCGTAAGAAACATGTGTAATCAACGGGCCATGGGAACCTGGTGGAAGGTCAAGCTCGCGAATCATCGACGGTTTTAGCGTCGAAAGTCCCAGGCGGTTGGGCGAGTCGTAGTGCTCGAATGAATCCGTCGGCGGCGACTGGGGCATCGCCGGTGTTGCGCTAGTGTGCGAAGTGTGTTTCAGCGAAATCTCTAAATCAATGACCTCATGATCGCGAAGCACTTTCATCACGTGTGATTTGCCAGTCGCCACGTTCGCGTTGATTGAGTCCGGGGCAAATGATTGCGTGACCGTTTTGCCGTCAAACTCGGTAATCACATCACCCTCACACAAACCCGCAAGGCTGGCTGGCGATCTCGGCATGACGTCTTTCACATACAGCCCGGCCTGAAGCGATGGCTCCAACAGTTTAGCCATGTCGGGAGTCAGCGGTTGGGTTTCAAAACCGAAACGGCATCGCTCGACGTAGCCGTTCATGCGAAGTTGGTCTGCGACGTCTTTGGCAACGCTGATCGGTGTTGCCAAACCGATGCCTTGAAATTCGCCAGTCATCGTGATGGCTCCTTCAATGATTCCGACGACTTCGCCGTGCAGATTCAGTAACGCTCCGCCGGAACTGCCGGGATTGGTGCAGGCGTCGTTCTGAATCAACGGATAGGGTGAACTCGGAACCCATCGCTGCGTCGAACTGATGATGCCTGCACTGACAGAACGTTGAAGATCGTAGGGAGAAGCAAGCGATATGACCCAATCGCCAACACTCAGGCTATCGGAGTCCGCGAACTTGACTTCTTGCAGATCGGCTGCGTCCTTGAGTTTGATTATCGCCAAGTCAGATACTGGATCGCAAACGACTTCGCTGGCATGGAGCTTTCGCCCGTCCGCCGTTCGCACAAATACTGCGTTGGCATTTTCAACAACATGGCTGCAAGTGAGCACCCAGCCTTCACGGTCGATAATGACGCCTGATCCCTGGTCGTCGGGAGATTCGAGCGTCGATGTGGTATGCCGAAAATTTGATATCGTAGGTTGATGACTGTGATTCGTCTGTTCACGTAATCGCATGGGAAGTGTCATCCTTGGCCCACGCAAGGCGTAGACAGTCACGATTCCGGGTGAGACCCGATCCGCAACATTGCGAACAAGCTTCGACAGATCGTTTGCCAATACGGCGTCCGCCTTAGATTCGATCGAAACAGGTTCCGCCGCAATGGATGTCGTCGCGATCACGAACGTAAACAAGTAGCAAACAAAGGTTCTGCAATCAAACTTCATGGGAGGTGATTCCGTTCGAGAGGTGAATCCGTTTAGTTCTGTTTAGAAAAGGCGATATCACTGCGGACCACGGTGACGCCCGGAGTGGTTCGAGCGATCGCGACAACTAACGCACGATCGTTGACTTCATCGACAGTACCAGTGAGAGTTACGTGCCAGGGCTGATCGCTGGAAACATGCACTCCATCAAAGCCGAATCGCTTGATGATGCGTTCGACTCTAACGTTGAGCGGTTCGGGATTCGCAGGAGGATGCCTGGAGTTGTGTGAGTTCACTTTGCGGCCTCGTACAAGATTCGCTCGTATTTGAGCCATCGTCGAAGTTGCCGTTTCATAACCCGGGCGATGATGTAGAGAAGAATGCCGCTGCCGAGCAGGATGTACCACGATTTCTCGATGGCGACGTTGCCTTGCTGAGCTTCGTGCAGCGCTAATTCTAGTGCCGGGAAAGTCAAAGCGATGACCGCGACAGCAGCGGATTCGGCTCGAATGACTTTGGGAATGTCCAAAGGGAGTTCCGCCGACTTCCATTGTCTTAGTCTTGGCAAGAATGCGGGGGTGCGATTAGACCAATCTGTGAACACACCGCCGAACTTTTCTCGCAAGAACGCTTCCTCGGTGAACATGATGCGTTCGTAGTACAACGTGAATGCCATCAGGAAGACCGCGACCAACCAGGGGGCAGCGGAGTGCAACACGATGCCCAGGGCAATCAAGAAGTTGCCGAGGTACAGTGGATGCCGGACGACGGAGTAGAAGCCAGAGGTGTTGAGTGTTTCGGCAACTTGCGTTTTCGTGTTGCGCCCCGACGTTCCGTCAGCGGCATGCCCAACCGCGTGACACCGAACCGCTAGTCCGACTAGCGAAACACCTAGACTGACGATGCTCCAGACGAAATGCAAATTGGGATGCGATTCAATCACGGGATATCGAAGCACGGCGGTCACGATCAACGGTAAGAACACGAAGGGCAGATAACTGCGCCAGCGGAACAGCCAGGATCCCGTGCGTTCAAATTCTTCAACGAGTGCCATAGGAAATTCTGTATTCAGATTGGGAGACGAAAAACGGTTCCCGGTGCGTCGGCTGGTGAGTGACGCGGTCCGGGAACCTAGCTGACGGCTGAATGGCAGCCGCCAGTTTTCAAGTTGGGAGTTAGGAGACAAGCAGAGAGGGAGACAAGAAGACCATCTCTCGTACTCCCCATCTTTTGCTTACGCTGCCCGCGCCATTGCGATTTCATTCGTGACTCCGGCGACTAAGCGAATGGTGCGGTGCGCAAACGCGGCGGTGTCGGCGTCGTGGGTGACCATGACGATCGTTCGCCCGTCTTGGTGAAATTCATTCAGGTAATTCATCACCTGCTGGCGGGTTTCTGAATCGAGGTTTCCGGTCGGTTCATCGGCCAGGATGATTTGCGGATCGTTGGCGAGCGTCCTCGCCAACGCGACTCGTTGTTGCTGTCCTTGGCTCATTTCCGACGGACGGTGATCGGTTCGATCGGACAAGCCGACGCGGTCGAGCATCTCCATCGCACGATCTTCTTGTTGCTTGGCCGTTTTGCCAGACAACATCAGTGGGATTTGCACGTTTTCGCGAGCGGTCAGCCAGGAGATCAAGTTGAACGACTGGAAGACGAAGCCAATCTTGCGGCCCCGCAGCGCCGTGCGTTCTTCCACGGATAAGTCATATAACGATTCGCCATCGAGCATTACGTTGCCGGTTGACGGTGCGAGCATTCCACCGAGGACGGACAGCAGCGTGGTTTTGCCACTGCCGCTGGGGCCAACGATCGCAATGAAGTCGTTGTCGGGAATCGTGAGGTCGGCGTTGTCGAGCGCCGTGACGATCTGGCCTCGACGTTCGTAGGTCTGGGTAACGGAACTGAGTTGATACATATCTTGGTTCGATTTGAAATGTGTTTTTTGATATTGGAAGTACGATCTTTCGATTACGCGACGCAGCGATCAGGCGTCGTTGAAAACAAGGCACGGATCGAGACCAGCGGCTCGGCGGGCGGGCAGTAGGCTGGCGAGGACCGCGACGATCGTTGCCGTGGCCATTCCCACGCCCAGCAGTATCGGCATCGGGCGTACATGAATGCCCAGCAACTGCGGTCCCAGTACTGCCGCGACGATGGTGCCGACGATAAAGCCCGCTGCACCACCGGCGAGTCCCAAGATCGCGGCTTTGCCAAGGAACATTTGTGTTACAAAGTTGCGACTGGCACCGATTGCCATCAGCGTTCCGATTTCTTTGCGTCGTTCGGTCACGTTGGCATACATCACGCTGGCGATGCTCGCTCCACCGACCAACAGCAGGATCGACAGAAAGACCCAAGACAAACGCGACATCAATCCGTTGACGGCAATTTGTGTTTGAACAACTTGTGCGATCGTGACGATTCGCGTTTCGGGAAGTTCGGCGGACAGGTTCGTGATTAAACCGCCAGCGGCGTCTTCACAGCACGCCATGATTTCGATGACGTTCACCACTGGCCCCGCACCCGACAAGTCTTGGACGCTGTGCAAGTGAGCGAACATGCGTCCGTCGTCGATCGTTCCGGTCGAAGGCAGCACCGTGAGGACAGTAAAATCTTCACCGAGTAGCGGCAACGTATCGCCAGTTTTCGCACCAAGTTGGCTGGCGAGATCGCGTCCGAGGATCACATCGCGATCGCCTAATTCGGCGATGGTGCGTGTGGTGGCCAGCGAGTTCGGATCGTTATCGCCTTCGCCGGTGTCAGCGGCGGTGGCACAACAACCGCGATCGCTGCCGACGGCATTGCCCAACATTCCGAGACCCTGCCAAGCGGCCTTGGCTTGAAATTCACTGCGTGGCAGGATACCGGTCAGCGTGACGGGAATCGTGTCGACTTCCGCTTCGACGCACAACTTGGGAGCCAGATTTTCAACGCCTGGCAATCGAGCGAGCGCGAGTCGGGTGACGTATTCCTCGGGCATCGTGTGCCCGTGCATGTCGGCACCATAATAGTCTTGCAGAGTTACGCTCGGCGGCAACACCAAGACATTTGCACCGAGCGACTCCATGTCACCAGCGATCTTGCGTTCTGAGAACACGGTAATGTTCTGAATCGCAACAAGCGCTGTGACGCCAAGCGTGACGGCCAACAGGCTGGTCAACATCGGTGTTGGTCGCTGCCAAAGTTCTTTCCATATTAAGTGTCGAAGTTTCATAGATTCCGTTCCGCTGAATTGAAGGTTGTGGAGTGAAGGTTGCCGACCAGGAGCACTAGCGTCGTGCTGGTTGCGAAGCCTGGGCCGATTTGTGGTGCTTGCAGTTTTCGTCGTCGCAGCATTTGCCAGCGGCGGCTAACTTCTCGGCCAACACATCGAAACTGACGTTTGCGTTGAAGGTGCCGACCATGACGCCTGGAGGTGCCATGAATGCGACAACGGGTGTCAGTTGGCCTGGCTTCACTCCGATCTTGGTCAAGAACTCAGCCTCGGCCGGATCGTTCGCCAACACGGTGACGACTTCGGTTCGATTGCTGTAAAGCTGATCCGCTTGAAACTGCTGAACTCCCGCAGGAACCGGGGTACCGGCGGTGGGTTGAGCGCATAGCAACACAAGCTTGCGGTCTTGCAACGCCTTTAGGATTTGAGTCTGACCAGTCGAAACGATCGCAGCGGCAATTTGCTGCTCCGTCACCCTCCGTGGAAAAACACTGCACACCGCACCGTTGGGAGCGAGCGTGGCGATTGCTGGCATCGGCATCCGGGTTGCGTCGAATTGCTTAACCAGCGTTTGCTCGGAAACGTCACCAATTTGCACGGGAACTACCACGGCGTCTTGTCGATTGGACAGTGCTGATTGCAGCGTGCCGTGCATCGCTTTTGTCGCCGCGTCGTTGCCGCGATAGAACATCACGAAGGAAAACTGGTTGTTGGCTTCGGCCGCACGAATCGCTTGCTCGGCAGGACTCGCCGCGCTTGCGGTTTGAGCCATCGCGAAGCAAGCGGTTACCAGTGTCATCGTCAGTGCGATTGTCGTTTGATTGAAAATCCGTTTCATCGTTGTCATTCCCTTGGTAATTGGAGATCGAAAATTTGAGGGTCGCAGATCGACGAAAGCAGATTGGAGAGTTGGATTTCAATCTCCAATCTACGATCATCATTCGTAAATCATTCGTGGTCGTGACCTTCGTGGTCATGGTCGTGTGCGATCGTTCCTCGGAACGATTTGCCGTTGATCGTTAGGACGAGTTTTGGGTCGGCTCCTTCTTCATCTAAGTGCTCGCCGAGTTCCGCATCTGTCGAAACGAAGCGTGACGACTTGCCTTGCGGGTCGCTTGCATCAGGCGAAGCGGCCAGTTTGAATTGTTCCGGCTTGCCGTCATGTTTGACATTGATCGTGATCTCGGTCGATTCGATCGGGATTTGCTCAGTCGCGGCTGCGTTGAGTACATAGATCGTCACCGAACCAGTGTCTTCGTCGTGAACGAGTTCGGCGTGGTATTCCTCGTTGCCTAATTCGATCAATCCGCCGTGATGCGGTCCTTCGCTGGGATGTGCGTGTTCTGCGTGATCGTCAACGGTTGCCGGAGGTGCCGATGTTTCGATGGTCGTTCCGGTGTTAGTTCCCCCGTCTTTGCAGCCGACGAGGCCGAAGGTCATGGAGACGAGTGCGAGCGTGAAGAGTTTTGTAGAGCGTTTCATTGGATTTTTCCTGGAGGGAGTTGGTTGATCTGAGAGTTTCTAGTGAACGTGTTTCGCCTCGAAGCCCGTTTTTGCGAGCCACTGTTCCCAAGTTGTGGCAACTTGGTGCGAACCGACTTCGATGTGTTTCCATTGCGGACAGCGGAAACTCAAGTCGGCGTGGCCGGAATGCTGTGAGCTTTTCAGCTCGCATCCGAGTCCTTTCAACATCGCGGTAAGTTCCGCGAGCTGTTCTTGGTTTTCAATGTGTATCGTTTTCCAGTCGGTGATGCGGTAGTTGACCTCTTCGACTTGGCCTGCCGCGTGACTGTGTCCGGCGTGATCGTGTGCCGCATGGTCGCGACCTTCATGCCCAGCATGATCGTCGCCACCGTGATCCGCCGCGTGACCGTGCAAGGTCTCGAATCCTGCTTTCTTGAGCCACGATTCCCATTGGTGAGCGAGTTCGTCGGTAGCGACTTCCATGCTCTTCCATTTTGGCGATCGGTAAACGACATCGGTGTGCCCACCGTGGTTGTCGATCTTGGCTTCACAGCCCAGTTTCTGTACGGCAGCAAGGTGCTGTTGCGCCTTGGCTGAATCGTCGAAGTGCATCTCTTTCCACTCGGGCAAGCAGAATGCGATCGACTCTTCGGCACTGGCAATACTGCCAACCGATGCGAGTGCGACGAAGCACAGCAGTCTTGATATTCGTTTCAACATAAAACTTTCCTTTTTGGAAAATGATCCGTTCGCTTCCTGTCTTAGGTTGCGGGTTCGGAAAGGGGTTGGGAAGTCTCTGTCGTCCTTGACCGAGAGTGGTTGAGTGGTAGGTGAGATTCCTCGTCTTCGGACTCTTCAAACAAAGGAATGTCGGTCTTCGATTCGTTGACAACTCGTTCAGCCGATTTCAGTCCGATCAGCCAGAACAACGCCGGGTGAACGAAGAAGTCGAGTAGCGTCGAACTAATCAGTCCGCCGAGAATCACGGTCGCGACTGGATAGAGGATTTCCTTACCTGGTTCGCCAGCCGCCATGACCAATGGGACCAAGCCGATGCCGGAGGTCAGAGCCGTCATCAGCACGGGAGCGAGTCGTTCCAGACCCGCCCGAACGATCATTTCTTTTGTCCAGTCTTCGCCTTCGTGCTGGACCAAGTGCAAATAGTGGTTGATCAGCAAGATTCCGTTTCGCGATGCGATTCCGGCAAGCGAGATGAAGCCGACCATTGCGGCAACGGTCAGCGTTTGGCCAGTGACGACCAACGCGATCACCGAACCGATGAACGCCATTGGCAGGGCCATCATCACTTGCAGCGAGAGGTTGACGCTGCGGAACATCGTGTACAGAACCAGGAACACGCCCACTAGCGAGACGGCGAACAGGATGCCGATGACTCGCGATGCCGATTGCTGGCTTTCAAATTGTCCGCTGTACTGAACGAAGTATCCCGGCGGCAACGACTGGACAATGGGTTGGAATTTCTTTTGAATGTCTTCCACCACGTCAACCACGCCTCGCTCGGAGACGTTGCACTGCAACACAATTCGGCGACGAACATCTTCGCGGTTAATTGTGTTTGGGCCGCCTGATTGGTAGATGTTCGCGACCGATTCCAACGGCACTTTCCCACCGTCGGCGAGGTCAATCGTCAGCCGCTTTAGAGTTTGCAGGTTCTCGCGGTAATCTTCATCGAGACGCAGCATCAAATCGAACGTGCGTTGGCCGATCAAGATTTCGGAAACGACTTGTCCGTTGAGGGCCGTTTGGATGAACTCGTTGACTTCGACGGCACTGAGTCCGTAAAGCAATAGCTTGTCGCGGTCGAGTTCGATCCGTAATTGCGGAATGATGACTTGGGGTTCGACCAGCACATCCTTCGTTCCGGACACCGTCTTCATTACCGCTTCCATCTCGCCCGCTTTGCGACGCAACAGATCGAGATCGTCGCCATAGATTTTGATTCCAATTTGAGCCTTCACACCGGAGATCATGTGCGAGATCAAGTGAGCGATTGGTTGCTCGACCGCAGTGACGATGCCGGGAATGTCGGCCATCGCCTCGCGAATTTCTTCGAGCTGTTCTTCGCGGGATCGCGGCGATTTGGGATCGAGTTCCAGGATGAACTCGCTCATATTCACGCCCTCGGCGTGTTCGTCTAACTCGGCGCGGCCGGTACGTCGAATGAATCCTTCGATGTCTTCAATCTCTCGCAATCGAGTTTCGACGCGGCTAGAAATGTCGTTGGAAGTAGCCAGTGAAGTGCCCGGCGGCAACACGACGTTTAGTTGAACCGCACCTTCATTAAATGGCGGCAGGAAGTCGCGTTCGAGACTCATCAGGAACATTCCGGACAAAACGACTAGTACCGCTGTGACGGCTAGATTGAATCGCGGAACCGTCAGGCTGAAGCGGATGACTTTGTCGCCAACCCATTTGATGCCTCGCAGGACGAATCCGTCTTTCTCGTGCCCCTTAAGCTTTTGGCTACCGAGCAACCAATAGGACAGCACGGGTGTGACGGTCAGCGACACAAGTAACGACGAAAGTATCGAAACGATGTAGGCGACACCCAGCGGAGCAAACAAACGTCCTTCCATGCCCGAGAGCGCGAACAGCGGTAGAAATACGAGGATCACGATCATCGTGCCGAATACGATTGAATTGCGAATCTCGATACTGGCACGGAATACGACCAGCAAGGGATGCTTGGGGTTATCGCTGGCCCGATTTTCCTTCAATCGGCGATAGATGTTTTCCACATCGACGATCGCGTCGTCGACCAGTTCACCGATCGCAACGGCCAAACCACCCAGCGTCATCGTGTTGATCGACAAATCGAAGATTGAAAACACGATCGCGGTCATTACCAGCGACAACGGAATCGCGGTCAGCGTGATGAATGTCGTGCGGACGTTCATCAGGAACAGGAACAAAATAATGACGACTAAGATGCCGCCGTCACGAAGTGCCTCGGCAACGTTTTCAATGGCACGGTCGATGAATGACTTTTGTGTGTAGAGCGGTTCGATGCGTAGGTCACCCGGCAAAGAAGGCCGCAACTCATCAATTGCCGCCATCACATCGTCGGTCACTCGCCGCGTGTCGGCTCCCGGTTGCTTGTTGATCGTAAGAATGACCGCAGGGCCACCGCTGTAATTTCTGTCCTCATCGCGTACCCAGGCTGAACTGTCGCCGCGTTTGACTTGCGCACCTTCGACGACGCGAGCGATCTGGCCCAGCGAAATGGGGCGGCCTTCCTTCATCGTGACGACGACCTTTTGCAGGTCTTCAATGCTCTGAACACGGCCCAGACCACGAACTAGCAATTCGTTCGGGCCTTGTTCATCCAAGTAGCCGCCCGTGGCGTTGTCATTGCTGTTCTGAACGGCTTGCTTAACCTCGTGTAACGCAATTCCGAATCGCAACATCGCATCGGGGTCGACCAACACTTGAAACTGCTTGCGTCCGCCGCCCATCGTGAAGACTTGCGAAACGCCAGGGATTGTCAGCAATCGCTGCCGCACGACCCAATCACCGAGCGTTCGCAGTTCAAGCGGTTCGGTTGCACCGTCGTCGCTCCACATTCCCAACATCAGGATTTGACCCATGATGGAAGAGATCGGTGCGAGCGTTGGCTTTACGCCTTTCGGCATCCGTTCTTGAACGAGTTGCAACCGCTCGGCAACGATTTGACGGTCGTTGTAAATGTCCGTGTTCCAATCGAACTCGACATAGACGACCGAGATACCAACGCCCGACGAACTGCGGACGGCTTGAACGCCATTCGCGCCATTGACCGCCGTTTCAATCGGAAACGTAATCAGTGTCTCGACTTCCTCCGGTGCCAACCCCGGTGCCTCGGTCATGATGACTACGCGAGGCCGGTTCAGGTCGGGGAAGACGTCGATCGGAGCCTGCATCGCCTGCCAAGTCCCGAATCCCACCAGGAACAGGGCAACGGCGATGACAAGCATGCGTTGCTTCAACGCAAAACGAATGATTGAATTAAGCATGATGTGGCTCCTTAGTGGTTGTGGCCTGCGTGTGGATCAACTCCACCGCCAGACTTGTTTTTGAGAGCCATTTGCATTTGATGAGCGCCACGCATGGCAATGACGTCACCAGGGAACAGCGAACCGTCGTTGTCGATCACGGCGGAATACTGATCGCGATACTTCACATGAACCGGCACGCGGTCGAAGTGACTGCCGTTCTGCTGGAACACGAAAGTTTCCGCTCCTTCGCTTGCCACTGCCTCGACAGGCACCACGATTTGTTCCGGCATTTCTTGTACTGGTACTCGCAACTGCATCCGTTGACCGGGGACGTAACGCCATTCGACGTAGCGATTGCCGTCGGCGCGATGATCCTTGGCGACTTCGTTAGGAAGGCGAACATAGAAATTCAGCGTTCGCGTCTTGGCATCAACTTGATTGGCGAGATACGCCATTTTCAAGCCCTCGATCACACGGGATTCGGAGCCTGGTTCTTCCAAGATCGCGTCAACTGCCCAGCCATTCTGGGACGCTTTCCGAAGCTGCTTAATGTCTTGCTCGAATGCGAGCCCTTCGATGAACAGTTCGTCGTAGTCGGTTAAGATGCAAAGTGTTTCGCCCGCGTTGATGGACTGGCCTTTGTGAACAGCCAAGTCTTGCAGGATCAATGGGCCAGTGTGTTTGGGTTGCTCGTCTTTGACATAACCCGCTTGAATGACTCGCTGGGTCAATCTCAATTCATCTTCGCCGTGGCTATCGACGTTCGGTGCGAAGACTTGTAACTCACGAAGCAACCGTCGCTCACGCTGGATTTGTTCCACTTGGTTGTCCGACAATCCGTGCAGCCGCAGCGATTCACGCATGGCACTCAAGTTGGCGTTCAGCTTGTCGCGAGCGTACTGTCGTTCCAGCAAAACCTTGCCGGCGATCGCACCACTACTGGTGACCTGTTGCAAGCGAGCGACTTCGCGTTGTTCAACATCGAGTTCCCCGAGCGTGCGAAGGAAATCGGTTTGTGCGTTGACAAGGTCTTCGTGTGTCAAGCGGATCTGAAATAGCAGACTTCCTGGCTCGACCGCTTCGCCTTGCACCGCGTGAACATGCGTGACGACGCCGGTCATCGGCGTGGCAACTTGGACTCGTGAACGACCAGGCCGTTCGACGACGACGGCGGGAACCGTGATGGATCGACGGAAGGTTTCCAACTTGATCGGGCGGATCGTTTCGTCGGACAATCCGATGTTGCGGATCGCCTGCTTTGACAGTTCCAACGAAGTCGCCTCGTCGTGACCCGCATGCGCTGCGTGATCGTGTCCAGCATGAGGATCTGGTTCAGCAGCCGTTTCGCTGTCGTGTGTTTCGCCGCCGCCACTGCGGAACGAAGCAGCGGTTTGATTGACCCAGGCATTGGTGGCTGGGAACCAATGCTTCCAAGTCAGACCACCGACGATCACAACGGCCAGCGTGGCGAATAGCCAAACCCACTTCATGGGGACTTTGGGCATACGAATTTTCATGGTAACGAAACCAACGGAACAACTGCCGGAGAAACCGACCCACGATTCAATGTGTGTGGGTCAGAGAAAGGTCAACGCGAAGAAGCGTCCGTGGCAGATGATCGGCGAATGCCAGCAGCACAAATCAGTGCTAGCGGAACTCGCCAAAAGTGTTGGAGCTGATGCCCGAGGATCGAAAGTCTTGACGACTTCCGCTACGGCATAGAGGCACGCACACTCTCATCCAAACACGGACGAGAGCGGACCTTTACAGACGCCAGACTTGAGTCTTGATGCGGAGAGGTGACTGCACGTCGTGCGGATCGGGCGGCGAACCGTACTCCGTCCGTAGTGCGAGTAGGTCTTGCGACGAAACCGACAAAGAGTGCGTCAGCAAGGGCGACCAATCAAGGGTCAAGATCAACGAAACGTCGTTGTCTCGTTGATCGGCAACGATGTTGCAGTCAGCTTCGTCACAGGATTCATGGGGGCCATGCGAACCTGAGCATGGCTGACTGGACTCGTCATCAAAGCAATCGCAAGTGATCGAGCCATCTGCGTTGTGCTGATGTTGGCAGGAAGCCTTGTGACCTTCGTGGGAATGTCCGTCGTGATCGTGGCCAGAGTCGCTAAGACCAACCACGTGCGGAACGTCCACCATCACCTGGTCAACGTCGTGACTGTGCGTGTGACCCGCGTGAGCGTGATGCACGCAACAACCCAGCAGTGCGTGAAGCACTACGGCGGTCATCGTCGAGTAGGTGAGGAGCTTGTGAAACATGGTCGCTTTGTTGGGACACGGACGATCGGCACAATGGGACGAATCGTCGCAGTATTACTATCGAATTTTGGCAGTCCGGTCTACAGTGAAATTGTGCGGGAAGGGTAATGCAGAAGCTGTGCCAATCGCGAATTTGCGGCGAATCGTTGGCAAAAGTCGCGAAATCGACGCTCAATAAAATTCGGGATTGTCGTCAACCTGACCGCGACACCGTCGCATAGTGCGACGGTGTCAGTGTCAATGAACTCAGTGCCAATGTCCAGATTGGTGAACATCGTAGTGGCCGGGGCGGTAGTCGAGATGTCCGTTGTGTGGCACAAACGACGGTGCGTGGTAATCCAAGTGTGTCGTATTGTGATATCCGCGATGGATGTTCGGCGAAGGATACGTCGGGTAGCTCGGGTAGGAGGGATAGGTCGGCACGTACCGAGAAGGTTGGATGATGTGCCCACTACCGTGATGACCTCCGCTGTGAAATCCGCTGTGGCTTCCGCCGTGATGGCCACCGAAATGACTGCTTTGGTGGCTTCCAAAATGAGAGCCGTGCTGTGCTTTCGCCTCACTACCCATGACGAACGTAAATAGGGCAGCAAGTGCGATGGCAGGGACGATTTTCTTTCCAATAGACATTTTCGTTTCCTTCGTGCTTGGTTGAGAACATTGTTTTGGGCTTCAGTAAGCCCGACAACCAAGACAAGTCAAAAACGGACGCCTAGCGGAAAGGAATCCGGAAAGTTTTATTCGGCGTGTGTGAAAGCAATAATCTCGACGCCAATCCCTCGACTGTTGAGTTCGTGCGTCGCGTTCCTAAGATGCTTTTGGACAGTCGCCAAGGGAGCGTCGATATCCTGCGGTGATCCGAGAGAGCGGTCGTTCTGTTCGATTGTCAGCACGCCATCGACGATCCGGAATACCAATGCATCACCGATGGACGGCCATTGAGTGCTGGGACGCAGGATTTCGGCGGTTTGCTCGTTGTAGATGCCCGTACTCAGTTCTTTCGAGGCGGGCAGTTCAAGCCAAACGATTACCTCCGTGCCCGCAGGGCCAGTGAGCGGAACTGCTTGGTCAAGCTTGGCGGGGTAGTGAACCCAACGCGGTTGATCCTCAGCGGCAAAACCGGCCAAACGTTCAGGCTTCCCTTCGCTTGAGACAATCCATAACTCACCCTGCCGTCCGCCGCGAAGCGAAGCGTTGACTTGCAAGCCTTCTCCTGTGGCTATCGGCACGCGATGAACGAGTTCAAAGGCATATTGCTCGGACCATACTTTGACATCCAGCAGTCCTAGGCGTTTCGATTCAGTAATCCATTTTGATGGCGAGACAGCCAGCGGTAAAGGAAAATTCATTTGACTTGAGTTTGATCGCCAAAGGACCAAACCAACAAAGCTAAATACCGCAATCGAGATTGCCAAAATCGTTTTGTAATAAAGAGGTCGGCTGGTTCGTTGTTCAAGCCAACACTGTAGCTCGTCCGCAAAGTCGCTAGCCGACGCAGTACGTTTTCCAGGATCAGTGGCCAATGCCGCTTCGCAAATTCGGATCACTTGACTGGGT
This sequence comes from Rubripirellula tenax, assembly GCF_007860125.1. Lineage (NCBI taxonomy): Bacteria > Pseudomonadati > Planctomycetota > Planctomycetia > Pirellulales > Pirellulaceae > Rubripirellula > Rubripirellula tenax. The sequence goes on along the minus strand of NZ_SJPW01000004.1, from coordinate 644,020 downwards.
GTGTCCGCATTCCGAAGGACATCGCGATCCCATTGCCCGGTGGCGACTAGATCAACCACATTGAGCGACGAGCGCGAAGCGTAAGGATGATTTCCAACCAAGCCGAAGTAGAGCAACGCACCGAGCGAGAATACATCCGATACGGGTTTCCGATAACGTCTTTCATCACGATTGTTATCGGAAGTGAGCAATTCTGGGGCCATGTAAGCGAGCGTACCGCCGGAATGATCTTGTCGCCCGGTGGCATTCTCGTCCCAAACGTCTACGCCGCGATTGATCGCTAGCCCAAAATCAACCAATTTAGGAAGTCCGTTTGCATCGACCAGCACGTTCGCGGGCTTAATATCGCAGTGAACGATTCCGGCCTCATGCAAAGTTTGGACTGTGCATGCTAGTCGTATTAACGCTTCAACAAGCTGGGTCTGCGTTAAAGTACGGTCATCCACACGTTGCTTTAGTGTCGTGCCACGAATCAATTCCGATACGATGAAAGGCCGATCGTGCCATACACCCGCGTCGATCACACGCGCTATTCCGGGATCGTTGACCGTGACCAGCAAACGTCCCTCTTCGAGAATCCGGTCGGTGGCTGCGGTCTTGCACTTGCCGACCTTCATTGCCAGTTCGCAGCGAAGCATGGGATGGATAACGCGAAAAACCTCGGCTTGCGATCCTTCGCCGATCTTTTCAATCACCGTGTATGCGCCGATGTGCTCGATCGCCGTGACGTGATTTTCAAACGAACCTAGTGGGTCCGTCTCGCCGTCGAGTCGCGACAACTCGGTGTCCACCTCAATCTGTCGCAGCAATTTATCGGCGGATTCAGGATAGCGAGTACAAAGATCACCAATTTCCTCGCTGACACCGCTGGATTGTTTAGACAGATATTCCAAGTAAAGTAAATCTACCCTCTGGCTGTCATTGAGCCGATCCGCTTGCTGAGCGATCACAGTTGCAACATGCGACGACATTTCGATAGGTGGCAAAAACTCGGTTTCGCGAAGCAGCTTTTCAAATTCATCGTCATTCATGTTGTGTCGTTGCCCATCAGGCGATTCTTTACTTGGTTCAGAGCGGTTTGAATTCTCTTGCGAAGCGTGTCTGGCATCACACCTTGATCTTCAGCGACTTCTTTCCACGTTCGACCGTCGAGCCGTTCTACCACCGCTGTCCAGTCGTCCGTGCCGACGAGCGAACGCACTTCAGTCATCAACTCCGCCTCCGCGATCGCACTGTCAGGATTCGTCGCATTGCCGCCGATCTGGCCAAGTTGAAACGTGGAATCTTCTTCAACGAAATGGGCTTTTCGTTTCGCTGCGGACAGTGATCGCTTCAATTCGCGAACACGATTTTTAGCGAGCGTGAACAAGTACGCCCGCAACTCATCTTCATTGGCAAGCCGCAATTCGTTGCTCGACGCCCTCTGAAAGAAACGACGAAAGACCGATTGCTCTACATCAATGGAATCATGCAGCCTCCGAAGAACGGAATCTCGCATTCGGAAACGAATAAAGCGATGAATCTCGTCTCCGTACATTTCCAGCACGCGACTCGGAGCGTCCGGATTATGCTGGGCCAACGCGACGAGCAAGTCTGAAAGGCTTTTCGTCGGCGGCGTTGAGGTGGCGTCTACATGCGTGCCGTGCAAGTGAGTCATATTGGGATGCGCCTTGTGCTTTCAGTGACGACTCGATCTCGAAAATTCCAGATTACTTTCCGCAACCGCCGTGACATTGCATTGGATGCGGGTGTGAAGCTTCCGTGCTGGTTGACGCCAGTGCCGTCTACTGATTGTATCCCCGCCCAGGGGGGCGTACAATCACCACGCGGCGGGCTGTTTTGAGATGGACGATCATTTTGATGCAAGCGGCCAGACTTCACACCAGGACGGACACACACTCAATGGATTGACTCCTTTCTTTCAGCCGTTAAGGCACGAGGTAAACACGATGTACAAATTCTTTTCCCGACAACTCTCACGAATCGTTATGGCGACTCTGTTAGTGGGTATCACTGGTCTGGCAGCAAATGCTCAGGACCAAGCGGCAGACGAAAAGGTCGTCACACTTAAGCCGGAAACTGTCAAGCAAGCGAAGTTCATTGATTTCGGTACCGAGCTTGGCGTTTCGCTCGGAGCGATTAACGACTTGGGCCAAAAAATCGACGCAGCACGATTGGCTGCCGATCCGATCGAGCTGCTCTTATCAGCGGAACTTTTGTCGGCGGCTGAATCACTTTCTGGCAAGCAGGCGTCTTTGACATCAAGCGCGTTGCAAGAAGAAGCCGTGACACTTGCAGAGAATCGCGGAAATCCGACCGAGATCGCAACGGCTGCAAAGTTGCTCGGTGGCGATCTTGGCGACAAAATCATGAAAGTTGCCAAAGCGGCTGCCGAGAAGATGCCCAAAGAAGGAGACGCGACGAAGGATCTCGATGGAGATTTGTATATCGACAACAGGTCGAACCACGACGAAGTCCATGTCTACGTCAATGGTCGTGAGATCGGGCACGTCGAAGGTCATAGTGTCGGCACATTTCATGTGCATAGCGCGCACTACCTCGAAGCTCGCGATCACGAGGGGCACCGCTGGAACGATCACATCGTCGGCCACCAGCACCGATGGGTCTTCCGTCTCGATCCGCCACATCCTCACCACTTCCCCTGGTAGGAATTGGTCAGAAGTTTAACTTTGAAGCTGGACCCGCCATGGGTCCAGCTCCCGCTCGCGGAAAGGTTCTCCAATGTTTCGATTTGTTCTTTTTCCACTGATCGCGTGGATTGTTCTTTCTCAACATCAAGCCTATGCCGCGCGTCATGCACTCTTGATTGGATGCTCCGACTATAAAACGCAGAGTGATCTGCACGGTTGCGGTGTCGATGTTGCCTTACTGAAAGAGCGATTGGCAACGCCTCGATTTGGTTTCAGACCAGACGATCTGACGGTCTTGAGTGACGCTGACACCACGACAAAACCTCCCACCTACAGCAATATCCATGCGGCCTTCGAGACCGTTGTCGCAGCGGATTGGGCGGCGGACGAAGCTCCCGACATGCTGTTGATTTACATGTCCGGTCACGGCGGGCAACGTAGAAGCGATACGGAGAAAGATGGCACGGACGAGTTTTTCATGCCGATCGACGAAACCGAAGTCATCTTGGACGACCAAATCGGCGTTTGGTTGGCAGCACTCAATCAAAAAGGGATTCGCACCTGGATCGTATTCGACAGTTGTTTCTCTGGAACAATGACGCGAGGCGGCGATCCTAATGAAACGGTTCGTGGACTGGCTTCGCCCGAGCTTGATGCGATACGTCTTGCCGCACCCAAGAGCAACGACGATGTTGGGTGGGAGTTGCCCAAAGACGGATCATCGAACTGCGTTGCGTTCTACGCTTGCCAAGCCTACGAACGGGCAATCGAAGACAAATCGCTCGATAAGTCAGCAGGCAAGCCCGTGCCGCATGGATTGTTTACGTATTGCTTGTTGCAGTGTTTGGACCAGCAGTCCGTTGACGACAATGCAAGCTTGTCCTACGAAGATCTGCGACGTGGAATTATCGAAAGATACCGTGCTCTCGGACGTACTTGGCCGACTCCTTTTTGTGAAGGTGACTTGGATCAGGAAGTACTCGGCTTTGAGAAGTGGCCACGGGCGAATCCGATGTACCTGCAAAACGATGGAGACACGGCGTCAATCATCGGTGGCCAGATGGCCGGACTGACCATGAACGCGATCGTAGCCATCTTTGCTCCGCAGGATCGCAAGCAAATAACGCCAATCGGTTACGTGCAGGTAACGAATCTATCCGCGACGACTGCCGAGATTAACAGTGTTGCTTACGGCGATTTTTCAGAACCTGTTCCGATCGACGACCTACCTAAGAACTCAACATGCCAAGTCGTCAGCCAAGAGCTTGGCGAACTGCGTATTGCTTTGACTATCTCAGCGAGCGAAGTCGATGCGGCGCAATCGCTTGAGATGACGATTCGAGAAAAGGCAGCCGATCCACTCAGTATTTTCCGTGTCGTTGAAACAAAAGGCACCCAAGGATGGACGCTCTTGGTGTCTGAGACAGATCGTCTTTTAGTGCCCAATGAAGTCGCCTTGACGCTTGGCGACGACTGGCCGACCGCAGCACAACTTCAACGCGTCCCGCATGTCCGCTACCTATCTTCACTAGCCAACAGCGGACTTGTCGATGCAGTCGAGCGTGATCTTCGCCGAGTGTACAACTGCGAGAACCTTCAACGACTCGCGGCAGCGTATGGACCCAACGCAGCCGCAACGCACGACATCAAGCTGAAGATGACCAAAGTGACTGGTGATCTCACCACAGATGTGGTCAAGGCAGGCGACGTGTTGCGAATCGAAGTTGTTAACGAAGGTGCCTACGATGCTGCCTTCGCGGTGTTCTTTGTCAGCTCACGCTTTCAAATTGCTAGTCAAGCGTCGGACTTTATAAAGCCAGCGCAAAGTCTATTTCGTCCGACAACGATCGCGTTGTTTGAAATGACCATCAATGAGAAGATGTGGGGGCAAAACGGCTTAGTCTTGGTCGGCATTCCGCAGGAAGGTAGGGTGAAGCATCAATTGAACTACGTTGGAATCGAACAAACAAAACTTGGCGATGTCGTCGCGAAGAAGCGAGGTTTTGTCGCGAAGACGCCGTTTGAAAAGCAGCTTTATGATGCCACGTTCGGCAACCAGAAATTTCGCACCGGGGGCACAACGCAGCAGCCTCAAATGTCAATGGTTTCCTGGGTCGTCTCGGAATAGTTGACGTTGCAGCCTGCGTAATCGCTACAACTGATGGCAATTGAGTGATGGACATCGGAAACGATCGTAAAGGTGCGTGTTTTGCAACTTTGGACGAAACGAATCGTTTGCAGTTTCGGATCGCAACCACTACGCTGGGTGGTGGCACTGCCACTCGATAAAGCTTGAATTCACTGGAATTGGTAGCATGAAGAAGATTTTCCCAACAATCATTTCTCGGAGCCTTCGTTGCGTCTCGGGCGGTGTAGGTTTTCCGACCGTTGCGTTAACGTTTGCGATCGCTGTCCTGTTCATTGCAATCTCGCTTCTGTCTCGGAGCCAAACCTTAGCTGACGATGATCTTGGCTTTGGCAAGAAAGATCTGCGTGGCGGCGAGAATTGGGCCATCCTGATCGGCGTGAACTACACCAGTCGTCAAGAAGAACTGCGTGACGGCGATGATCTTCTTAGCCGTGACGCCCTGCCCGCTTTGTCCAACGCTGCCAACGATGCGTTGGCAATTGCCGATATCCTGACCAATTATTACGACTACGACAAAAGTCACGTCATCGTCTTGACGGACGACAAAGGGACCGACTCTGAGCGGTTGCCTACGAAATCGAACATTGCACGCGAGTTGTTGCGGGTCAGCAAGGAAGCGGACGAGGACGATACCGTCTTCTTCTTCTTTGCAGGTCACGGAATCAAGCTTGGATCACAATCCACAAGCGGAAACAATGTTGCGATGCTTGCGATGGATGTTGAACTTCAAAATGGCGAACCGATCGGTAACCTTTTTGGTTTGCCGTTCGGCTTGATTGACGACCTCGGGCGGATCAAGGCTAAGCAGAAACTGTTAGTACTCGACTGTTGCCACTCGGGAGAAATTTTTAATCAACATCGTGCCTCCACCGCCTTCCAGCCACCGAGCGATGGCAGAGGGCGTAGTGACGAAAGTCTGCTCAATGCTCCCGCGTTTCAAGCGATGGCGTCTTGTCGCGCCAGTCAGCTTGCGTCCGACGGTCGCGACGGCAACTCGAAGTTTACATCGGCGTTTTTGCATGGGTTGCGACGCATTCCAGCACAGAATCAAAAGCAGCCAGTGACGGCTCATGCGATTTTGCAGCATCTGGAAGGCTACTTTGATCCCAGCCAACGCCCCGATTGTCGCAACTTGGTCGAGCAGACTGGTGATGCGGGTGAGTTCTCGTTCAAACCGAACACGAAAGCAGACTTCAAAAAGTTTCTTGTTGAAGAGTTGGAAGAGGCGTACTTGCGCAGCATGGTGGTCAGCCGCCAGGGCAGTTGGTGGTTTCAAGAATGTCCATGGTTTATCCCAAGCATTCGGGCCGAAATGGTTCAAATCTATGACAGTCACCGAGTCGTTGCACGTGGCAATGAGGTCGCCGATCTCTTGGATGCCGAGAGCCTGCGATTGGCTGCGGATTCTGCGCTGCGTCAACTGAAAGAGGGCGAAAGCGAGGTCGCAAGACTACGTCGCAAACACGGTACGCTGTTGCTTGACGCGGACAATGGGAAAAAGCTGCGGGAAGCACTAGCAGAGATTGAATCCGACCTTGAACCATTGTTACCCAAAAGCAATGCGATCGAAGCCTCACGCGGTGTCTCTCCGAAAGTCGCTCCCGCCAACAGCATGGACAAGGACTTGCAAGCTGCTGACGTTCATCTGCTAGCTGTTGTTAAACACTCACTCAGCAAAACTGAGGCAGATAGCGTCTACAAACAGGCACTCCGAATGTATGCGCACGAGATGCGTGCAACGCAAGTGCCGCAGAATAATGACATGGCTGAAGATGACGAGAAGGTGTTCAATTACTCGCTACAGATCCTCCAAGCCCTGTGCCGTGTTGACTATGCCGAGTTTCTGCAACGCGAGCTGAAACAGCACAAACTCGCAGCGGAACAGTACCAGCAAGCTCGTCGCGAAATCGAACAACTCACGTTCGATGGCAAGCAGAAAGGCTACGCTGATTTCTTCATGGCATTCACTCTATGCAGTGAAGCGGACGCATGGATCGGTATCAATCGCTGGAAACAAGCTGATTCTTTACTCGATGAAGCAAAAGAGCTAGCGAAGCCAAAGCCAGACGGCCTCACGTCTCCAGTTGCGGGCCATTTCCTCGAAGCCCATATCTACCGGAGGAATGCCTGGTGCAAGATGATGCAATGGAAGATCGAAGATGCTGTGTGTTCTTTCCACAAGTCCAACCAGATTCTCTTGAATCGAATGAGCCGCGTTAACGGTGATGACACCGACACGCTTTCATCCAGCGAAGAAATGGTCTGTGTCGATGCGTCGGTCGCTAACCAAGTTGCGTTTGACGAGTCGCGAGACTATTCATCCAAGGTCGCCTATCTGCACAACTTGCATGGAATCGCGATGGGAATGCGTTTTCAAGGCGAAACGGCACTGGCAGCCGCCGAGTATCGAAAACTCACCGACCGCGTTGAATCTGCGTTCGGTCAGTTTCGCAGTGACTCCGCTGACGCAGCAATCGAAGATCAGTTCATCGGTCGGACTATCAATACGCAAGAGCGACTTGGCGACTGCAACCTATTTGGCGATCCAGAGGTGCGAGACTTAAAGGAAGCTCTTGATGACTATCGCCGCGCCATGACGCGTGTGCATTTGCTACGTGATTCGGCTCGCGATCAAACCACTGCCGTGTTGTTGTACAAACAAGCGTTGGCGTTAAGTCTCCCGTCGACGTTCACTGACCACGAACTCGCGAATCAGATGTGTGAAGTTGCCGACAAAATCTATTTGCCTCAGAAGGACAAAGCAGGCGGTTTACTGGATGCCGTCGGAACCCTGACAACATTGTGCGTCCGAGCATGCGAACAAACCGCGAAAAAAGGGACGACGAACGGAAGTGAACTGACGGACCAGAACAACCTGCGTGAGTGTATCCTCGCATACCGCGATAAAGTCGGCACCACACCGCATCGGGATCAGCTTGAACTTTGTCTCTTCGCATCGGACATCTTGCTAAAACACGCTGGCAGTCGCAACAAATACCAAACACTCGCGGATGCTGACTTACTACTGAGCTTTTGCAGGGTTGCGTTGGACTCTTATCAAGCAACAAGCAACGACGAACCTGAGCAAGAGTTCCAGGTATCCGATGCCGTCAAGTATTTGAGGCCGTACTTCGATACAGCGATGAATGCGAAGATGAGTCTAGGCGACGCACAGGTCAAAGAGATGTTGCAGATCCAGGCCGAGGCGACGCTCGGCAAGCTGGATATCAAAGGTAATGAAGTAAGGCCGATTCTGGCGGTCTATACCCTCGATGGCAAACCCTACCTATTGGTCGACATTCCGCGTGGCATCAGCCGCTGCGTTTCGTTAGCAGAATCGTACTATAACGTCGAAATGGTCCGCGAAGCATGTTACTCCACTACGAAACTGCCGCTGCCGGACGACGTCTACGATGCGATGTCCGGTTGGCTGAAACAGAACCCTTCTGCTTCGCTCACTTCGTCTGTTGACTGCCGCTGGCGTGATTCTGTGCGTGGTTTCGATGCGCGCCATGCGATGACACGAACTTTTGTCGACTCAACCACTGGCAAAGAAACGACTGCCGTCGAAACGGCGTCTCAAGCCACTACTTTTCCGTTTGCGCTTCAACGTCCGTAGGCTAAATCTAGGTTGTCTGACGAGTCATTACTGTTGGCTGAACGTCAGACCACGCAGGCTATCGTCGCCACTGTTATCAACGACCGCATCCAATGCTCCCGTCAGGACGAATCCATCGACGCGGGCGCGGGCTTGAGCCAGTTGCTGCTGCGAAACGATGTACTGCAAGTTCGTGTCGAAATAAGTTCGGCGGGCGACTAGGACTTGCACAAAGCTCGTCTCGCCAGCTTTGTAGGCAAGCTCAGCGAGCTTCAAACCGTCTTCTGAGTTGGGCAGGATGTCTTTGGAATACTGTTCAACTGCAACCATTGAAGAATCGTAGTCTCGCGAAACCTGAGCCAAGCGTGCCTTGATAGAGTTTTGGATTCGTTCGAGTTCGCGTGACGCACGCACATACTCAGCACGGGCCGCCGAGATGTTGCCTTGGTTCTTGTTGAAGACCGGAATCGGTGCTCCGACTTGAAAGTTGATCATGCCGTTGTCCGTGCCGTTGTCATACCCAGAGGCAAGTTGCAAATCTAGGTTCGGAATCGGCTGAGCCTGTTGGCGGCAAAGGTTGGCTCTGGCTTGATTGATTCGGGCCTGCGCGGCCTGCACTTCGGGGCTCGATGCGATCATCGTGGCCGCAACGCTGGGCCAGTCCAAGGCGGAATCCGCGTTGGGCAGTGCGCCTAGTAGTGCCACGGGCATCATGTCGGGATTGCCGGCCAATGCGGCCATCTCTCGCCAAGCGGCGTCGAAGCGAATCTGGGCTTGCCGGAGAGCCAAGTCGATCTCGTTCTTTTGAACCTTTGCTTGAACGATTTCCAGCTGCGAGCCTTCCTGTGCCTCTTTGAGTTGCTCGGCTATATCGACTCCCTTGTCAGCGACCGATTGGAAATCGCGGATCAAATTCACTCGTTGCTGTGCCGCCAAGGCATCGTAGAACGTGATGCGAATGTCAGTCGCGATACGGTATTTCTGAGCTTCCAGCTGCATCAGCTGCGCACGCAAGGCTTCATTGAGCACGGCGCGATTGAGCGCAAGTTTGTCGCCAGTGATGATTGTTTGCGAGATGAACACCGAGTGCTGATCGGTACCTTGGTCGGCGAGTTGGACAGCGCTGTAGCCGAGTACAGGGTTGGCACGCAGCCCGACTTGGCATTTGAAACCCGCGGCTTTTTGCGTTGTCGCGACCAATTCAGCGATGGTCGGATTGTTCGCCAAAGCCATCGACTCGATCGCTTCGAGCGTCAATCCGGCGGGCTGTTCGCTGAGGTAGTACTCATTGCCGGTTGAGAATGGCACAACGGCGACTTCGCTGAGCGACTGTTCGGGCAAATCCAGCGCCATGATGTCTCGCAAGGAACCGGCGGACTCCTTATCGGAATCGTCCTCTTCCGTTGCAACGGGTTTGTCGTCATCCGACTTGTCGTTGTATGCGACCGTGATCACGGGTGCCGCAACGATGGCCGTCGCCGGTGTTGAGGCGACGTTCGCTTCGCTCGATTGAAGCATTGTGGGATTGTGAGCTGATGTCGCAACGTGATTGCCAACACTCTGGCAACCCGCCGTGAAACTCATCGCTGAACCCAGCATCAATGTCATACTCAAAGCCGCACGCAACCGCCGACGCCGCGATTGACGAGTACGATTGCTGGTCGGTTGTGTTGCGATCACCGCGTTTTCCTCCGTGAAAAAATGAGACCAGCCGTTGGTTCCTATCGGTTAGGGACGAGGGGATTTTCACGTCGTACCCTTGCAATCCGGCCTATCGCAACCTGCTCAGGTCGGGTGATGCGGGTCGTACGGAAGATCGGTGCGGAAGAGGTCCGCAGAAGTGCGTCCAACAGGTGGCCGCTTGACGCCGGATTCCGTTCCGGCGAACGTCATTTATTCAACTGTCTTGGACACAAGCCTAGTGATGGCCACCATGAAGATGCGTCGTCGTGTGGGGAACGGCGTCGATGTGCGTGGTAGTGTGAGGAACCGCGTGCAGATGATTGCCATGTTGCTGGTAATCAATGTGCGTCTGTGTGTGAGGCACGTAGTCGGTGTGCGTTTGCGAATGCAGGTGCGGTTGCTGATACGATGGGCGGTAAGACTGATACGGTTGAGTGTAAGTCTGGCGAATGCCGTTTCGGTAAATCACTCGTCCTTGCTGCGGATACGACTGTCCCTGGATATACTGTTGCTGCGGGTATTGCTGCTGGTACTGGCCCTGAATCACGGGCCGGGCCGATTGATAGCGTTGCTGATACGGCTGCGTCGTGGTTGGGTAATTGCCGTACGGCGACACATGATCGACGTGCGTGGTCGTGTGCGGGACGCGGTCAATGTGGGTTGTTGTGTGAGGCACCGCGTCAACGTGATTGCCATGTTGGACGTAATCGGTGTGCGTCGTCGTGTGTGGCACATGGTCAATGTGCGTGGTCGTGTGGGGAACGCTCCACTGGGCTTGTGCGGTGGTCGCGACAGCCAAAACGGCGAATGCTGAGAGGAAACATTTCATTGGTCTAAACTCCTAACGTGGGGCAAACTGTGAAGGACAATGCAAATCCGTCGAATTGTTCGCATCGCCCGCTAAGGGTTATTGTACCATCCCACGCGAGGGGTGCAATCGCGTCGATCTGCTGCGACTTATCTTGAAATGAGATCGTAATGAGGTCGCGATGTATTCAACTTGACGTCAGGCATCTGGTGTCAAACCTGGGAATTCACTGGTTTTTCGGTTTGGCACACGCAATGCGTTAGATGTGTTTCCAGCGGCACTTGCCGTGAACCTCCCCTCGAATTTCAGGACTGACACCTTATGAATCGTGCCTTCGCAATTGCCGCTCTCGCAGCAGGATTGTTCGCCTTTGCCGGAAATACCGGTGCCACCGCTAGCGACTACTTTCATGGTGGTCATGGCGGACACCACGCCTACTCCGGCGGCCATCACGGTGGCGGTCACCATGGCGGCTACGCTCAAGCACCCGTTCAAACCTATGGCAATTACGGCTATTCATCGAACTACGGCGGTTATGGATACGGCCAAACGTACCAACCGAGCTATCAACCGCAATACCAGCAACAGTACTCTCCTACCTACCGATCACAACCCTATCGTCAACGCGGTGGATTGCACCTTGATATCGGACGCTTCCATGTTTTAGGTGCTGGCGGCCATCACTAATCAAGCGTTGTTCGCTTGCGAATGTTACCGACCGTTCTAAATCAACTGGACGGGCGAGCAAGTCTCGTCCGTCCTTCTTGTCTCTGTGCAAAACTTACAACGAAATGAAAAACATGCCGAAACACGTCGTCGCGCTCGCCGCATTCGCTATCGCTGCCTTTTCGCAAATGCAACCAGCAACTGCTCAGCAATGGCATGGATATGGTCATCATGGAGCTCATCACTATACCGACCACGGACATTTTTACGGGCACTACCAGGGCGGTCATCACTATGCGCACGACTCGTACCACTACCAAGACAGCCATCACGGTCACGCCCCGATCGCTCTCGGATACGTCGACATGCCGCTGAACCAATATCACAGCAACAACAGCGTGTACTGCCCCGACGATGTCGGTTGCCCGTTGCAGTACAACCAGCCCGCGCTTGGTGAATTGTCCCAACAGAATCCACCCTATCAGGATGCACCCTACCTCGACGCACCCCGTCAGTATGAAATTCCAAACGGCGCGACGGGTTCCTACAATGACCGGGGCCACCATGCCAACGATGGCCATGATCATGGCGACCATTCACACGATGGGCACTCACACGGCCCAGTGAATCCGAGTCTCCAAAACCCCGCCGTCACTTTCGGCACGCCTGATCGTCAGCCGATGACTGCACCAACGCTTCCCAACCGCAATGCAGTTCCCGAGCTTCCACGCTACGAAGCTCCTCGCGACCGTCCAGCACAGCCAAGCAGTCCACCCACGAACAACGGCCCAATCAGAATGGACGGACCACCACCAAGCCTAACAGCTTTGGGAAGTCCATCTCTTACCGTCAGTTGACGCAGCGAAGGAACCTACCGTCACCGCTTAACTCGCTTCCTCGCCGGAACCGGCCATCCTGAGAATCTTGACGCCACCTCGCACAACGACGCTGGCGATCAGGATTCCGATGACCAGGTCGGGAATTTGCGAGCCAGAGAGTTTAACGATCAGGCCCGAGACGATGACACCAATGTTGGCGATCACGTCGTTGGCTGAGAAAATGTAGGACGCTCGAAAGTTGACATCACCGCCTTTGTGCTTGGCGATCAGCCACAGGCAAAAGGAATTGGCGATCAAAGCAATCAAGCCCATCGCCATCATCGCAACGCCGATCGGTTCCCCGCCACCGATGAAGCGGCGAACCGCTTCGATCAATACACCGAAGCCGAGAGCCAGTTGCAACACGCCGCTGGCAGTTGCGGCATTGCGGCGGATGTTGGCGGCACGACCAACGGCGTACAGGCTGATTGCGTAGACGCTGGCGTCGGCCAGCATGTCGAGTGAGTCCGCGATCAGGCCCGTCGAACTGGCAAGCACGCCAGCGATTATCTCGACGATAAACATTGCAGCGTTGATTGCCAGCACCACGCGCAGCGTCCTTCGCTGTGCGTCGCCTTCTGCTTCCAATTCGCATCCGCAGTCAGTCATGCAATCATGCCTCCCGAAGTGCATTCACGATCGGAACAGTCGCGGCTTGAAGGGCTGGGGCCAATCCCGCAGCAATGCCCACAATCAGCGATACGACGGTTCCGCTGATCGCCAATCCAAGGGAAGGACGAAAGGCGATTGTGGCACCTTCCGCGCCGATCGCGAATCCGCCAATGCCGAGGGCAGCAAGTGCCAGCGTGGTTCCGGCGATGCCGCCGACCAGACACAGGATCGTGCTTTCGGCTAAGACTAAACGCATCGTTCGCATCGGACGGACGCCGATCGTTTGCAGCACGGCGTACTCTTTGATCCGATCTTGAACGCTCATGACGGTGGTCGTTGCGACGAGCGACAACACCAGTCCGACACAGGCGTACCCGAGCCAGTGGGCGAAGCCGATCAAGTCGACGAGGTCGGAGAGCGTACTGGCTTGAAACGCTCCCTTGCGTCGGGTCTTCGTTGCGACAGAACCAGCCCGCAGCTTCGCGTCGATCTTCGTAGCAACGCGATCAGGATCGGCATCGTCGGTAAGCATGACTTCGTGCTGCGTCACCAAACCGGCAGCATCAAGCCCGCGAGTGTATTGCAGAAATGCAAGGCTTGTGTAAATCAAGTTCTCTTCCGATGGAACCGTCGACTCAAACACACCCGCGATCTTCACAGACAGGTCACCAATAGAAAACTGGTCGCCCGCCTTGAGGCCACGACGTTGAGCGACATTCCTACCAACGATAGCGGCGTCACGTTGTGATGCGAACTGCTGCCAATTGCCGCTCGTCAGCTTGATAGGTCGTGTCTTTTGAATCTGTTCTGGGTCGGCACCATTGAATACGACGATGTCCAAACTCGCACGACAGTTATTCGTCCAGACCTGAATGGGCATCACATCACGAACACCCGGCACCTCTTTGATCTTTCGCGAGTAGTCTTCCGGCAATCGACTGCTTGTCGGACAAAAGCGATTCTCTTGAAACACAATCAGACTTCGGTCGGCGTCCGACCCCGTCGTCAGCCGAAGCAAACCTTCTTGCACCGAACCAACGAAGCAAAATACAAACATCGCCACCGCCGCGCCGGTAACGGTCAGCAGCGTTCGCGTGCGGTGACGCCAGAGTGTTTTCAGGACGTAGGTGAACATGTTACATATTCCGTGTTACGCGACGGCTATTTGTGATTCGATGAACTTCCCGCGATCGAGCACTAACTGCCGCGACGCGATTCTCGCGGCGTCCGTGTCGTGCGTGACCATCAACAATGTGATGTCGAGTTCCTTGTTCAGTCTTTGCAGCAAGATTTGCACTTGCTCGCTCGTTTCCGTGTCCAAACTACCCGTTGGCTCATCGGCAACGACGACTTTGGGATGAGCAACGATTGCCCGCGCGATCCCAACTCGCTGTTCCTGCCCACCAGATAACTGACGCGGGTAGTGGTCGGAACGGTCGCTCAGGCCGACTGCCTCCATTGCCAATTCAACCCGTTGTCGTCGCTGCGAGGATGACAGCTTCAACAACAACGTCGGCAGTTCGACATTCTCGTACGCAGTCAGCACAGGTATCAAATTGTGCGTCTGGAAGATGTAGCCGAGATTCGCAGCCCGCCAGTCAGCCAGTTTGCTGCGTGACAGCTTCGTGACTTCCGTGCCGTCGACCGTGATGGTTCCCGAGTCCGGTCGGTCGATGCCGCTGACAAGGTTCAATAGCGTACTTTTTCCTGTGCCACTTGGTCCCATCAACGAAACGAACTCACCCGCTTCGATATCCAGGTCGATGTTGTCCAAAGGCGTGATCGTTTCATCGCCTTTGCGGAAGCTCTTGCTAACGCCACGTAGTTCTACTAATGCCATCTAATTCATTCCCATCGTTTGGTCGTCGCCCGTCACGTGGACCGGGCTGCTTTCGGAAAGTCCATCCACGCCGCTCGCGATCAGTTTGTCCGTCACCTTCAGCCCCGTCGTGATCTCCATCAATCCGCCCGCGATCGGAGTTCCTGTTTCGACGGATCGCCGCTGAGCCAATTCATCCGCGTCGACAATCCAAACGAAGGCACCAGAGTCATCCGACTGAATCAGTTGCTCGGGAACAAACAATCGTTCGGTTTCCGTCGCTTCGCTTTTTTGGTTCTCCAGCACAGGAGCTAGAAACGTCGCCGTGACCAGCATTTCAGGACTGACGTTTGGCGGTGGGTCGATCAATTCAACCTTCACTTCCAACGTGTTCTTTTGAATGTTCGCCGAACTGGTCGCTTGCAAAACACGTCCTTTGATGATGCCGCCGGAGGATGCCGTTTCGATTTCCACGGGTTGACCGCGCGAGACCATCGGCACGTCTTCGAGTCGCACGTCTGCACGGACTTGCAATCGGGCGGGATCGTACATCTCGACCACCGTGCTGGAACTTTGCCCGGCGGTGGATTCCAATCCCATCACGCGAGTCCCCGGCGATGCGACCAACCTCATGATTCGCCCGTTCATCGGAGCGCGAACGACATTGCGTTCCAATGCCAATCCGGCCTGCCTGACTTGCAACTTGGCCTCGTCGCGAAGCGCCTCCGCCGATTGCACCTTGGCTTTCGCTTCCTCAACTTGCCTTGTTTCCTCCACGAGCAATTTAAGTTGCCGCCGAAGTGCATCGACCTTCTTGGCTAATGCGTCGACTTCTCGTTGCAAGTTCGGCTGGCGCTGGCGAAGTTCTTCCAAGAATGCTGTCGCGCCAACGTGGTCGCTTTTTGCGAGTGCAATCACATTTCCAGAGACCGCGCCCTTGGCCGACTGTTTTCCCTCCATACTGCTCAGGGTGTAGTCAGCATTCGCCTTGGCCGCATCGACCAAGAACGGCAGCTTTGCCAACTCAGTTTTCGCCTTTGCAAGCGAACTTTCGGAGCCTGCAAGCGGAATCTCCAAGTGCAACGGATTTTCACGCCGGATTTTGGCGGCATCCAATTCGGCTTTCGCCCGGTTCAGCTCGCCCTCGCGAATCGCAAGTGAGTTGTTCGCCTGCTCAACGTTCAATTCTGCGTCGATTGAAATCAATCTCGCAATCGGTTCGCCTTTGGCAACCTGCTGCCCTTCGACTACCAACAGCTCTTCGATCACTCCGGGAGCGAGTGCCGCCACACTGATCGCCGTCGGCCTCGGTTCAATCCAACCGGGCGACTGAAACAGCGTCGTTCCCGCTTGTTGAACTTCGGCACGCTTTACAATCACCGGAAGCACCGTCACCGATGGCTGGGGCAACAACCGCCGACCCGCCGCAGCACCCAGCAGGCCAAGGAAGCCCAACAGAATGCCGATTGGCAGCGCGTAGCGAGTCAACCAACGCTTGCGACGGGGCCGGTTGGACGACGTTGCTTCCCTGGGTGAACGGTCGAGAGCGAGCTGGCTGAGATCGAGAGGAGCGTTCGCCATGACTACTTCTCAGTTCGCACAAAGACTTTGCTTGCCGCGACGGTCAGGTTCCCTTGGTCATCCCGTTTGGCTTTCCCAGTGACGACAACGGTCGACAATTCCTTCACGTTCAGAAACTCGCGAGCGTCCTTGGTGATTGGCTTGCCAGAATCATCCACGATTTTAATCGTCGCGACGTTTTCTTTGACTTGATCCTGCGTGCAGCAGTAATCCCAAGGCGTCGGGCAACCTTCTTCGGCAGCACAATACGGAACCTTCGGGTCAACCACGGTGAACGCGGCAATTCCTTCGACAAACGGTTTGTTCGAACCGCCAATGACACCGACCAAGGTGATGTCTTGCCCGTCTTCGCTTTTATTGCGAGCTTCCCCAACGGGCACGGCATTAGCGGGTTCCGTTGTCGCGGCGTACCGCGTATCGACCTCGACAGTTTTGCTTTGCGTCGTCGCAGTTTCCGTTTGGCCACAGCCAACCGCTAATAGACTAAGACCGACAAGGGCGACACTCAAATTTATCTTCATCAAAATTCTCCAGGAAACGTAGTCAAATAGCTTTCAAACTTGTTGCGACTTCGGCTCGCAACGCTTTGATTGCCGGGGGCAACGCACCCACGACACCCAATAACAAACCAACCCCGCAACCGATCAAGATTGCGACGCTATCAATGCGTAACGTGAACGCACCCATCGTGAAACGCACCGCCATGCCGTTGAGCATCGTCAGTGCGATCACGCCAGAAAGCAGCGAACCGGCCGCTGCCAACAAAACTCCTTCTTGCACCAAACTGAGCAGGATCGCCCGTCGGCGAAATCCAATCGCTTGCAGTGTTGCAATCTCACGAATCCGTCCCGCCACCGCGCCGTACATCATGTTCAATCCAGCAAAGATGCCAGCACCGGATACCAACACGACGACGAACCAAGCGAGCAACCGCACCGGTTTGTAGTGTTGTTGCAGCGAGGCGTAGTAATCCGTTTCGCGGATCGCTCGCAGTTCCAGGTCCGTCCGTTCTTTGCAAAACAACTGGACTTCGGCGGGCGAGCTTCCAGGCGACAACAACATCGCAACCAGACTCAAGTCCTGTCGTTTAGTTGCCGTCTGGAAATCTCCCAGTCGGCACCAAATCTCGGATTCATACGCTGCACCGCCAGCCGCGAACCGTCCACTGATTTGCCACGATCGACCTTCAAATTCGACGCTGTTCCCAACCATCACTGCTTCATCAGTGCTACCTAGTTTCGCGGCAGCCAAACGACCCACGATGACTTCCCCCTCACCGGGCCAGTCGCCCTCGACCAACTTCACCGATCGACGTACCAGCGGCGCGGCATACGAAACGCCGCGTACCAACCCCAAGCCGCCAGCACTTCCATTCGTCTTTACTCGCGTACCCAGATACAACTCCGGCGACACATGAGTCACATCAAAGCGTTTCACCGTGCCGTCCAAGCTGGCCGCAACGAGCGACGGACTACGCGCGGCGATCGACGAGTTCTCAATGTTCTGCTCCGAATTGACGGAATACACGAGAACCACATTTTCATCTCCACTGACGGCCAGCGATTGTTCCAACCCACGAATAAACCCCACCACGACGAACACCAGCATCACGACCGTCGCTAATGCAACGAGCGTCAATGCCGTCCGCACGGGCCGTCGAGCCAGATTGCGAACACCGTATTCCCAAGGGAGAAGCATTTGATTGATGATTTTAGATTGGTGAATTGGAAAACCAGTTCTCGCTCGCAACCACCGCGCGCAGCAGTGACCGACGAAAGCAAGCATGGATTGAACCTAGCGACCGGTGACCAGGACGATCACTCGTTCACTTGCAAAAAGAGGTTGCAGGCGATCGCAAACAGGTGTTCAAGCGGTTCAGATCAACCAAGATTGGTGCGCAACACGCACATCACGACCGCAGAGAAGACGCCCGCTGGGGGCACGCGATCGTCGTGAAGATGTTTTGACTAACAGAGCCGCAGTCGGATTAGCGATCATCATCGCCGCACGCACCCATTGCCCAGATTGTTCTGGCGAGTCGGGCAAAGCCACATCGGCCTCAACCACCGCACCTTCACAGATGCAATTCTGACAGTTGCAATCGTCACCACAGGGTTCAGGTGACTCCGACTCGGGAGCTTCATCACCGTGCGAGCAGCAAGAGCAAACTGCTGGCACACATACCTCACCCACCGCCACATCCGCTTCACACGAAAGGCAACGCACCGGACACGCCAATAAATTGACGATCAACAGCAAGGCAAGTAAAGGACTTTTCACTCCCTGATGGTAGTTCATTACACGCTTTGCGGCAAGGTCAGAGCTGCCACAAGAACAGTCCGCCTGTGCCGCCGCTGTCGGCTAGTTGTGGATAAGACGTGAGATTGCCGTTCGCCATCTCGGTCCGGTAATTTCGGTTCCCCGAGTTGTTGGCCGACGACGCGCAATCGCGAGCGCCGCTGCACTATTGGCAGCACCCCAGTTCGTATTTGCCCAAGAAGCAGAAGCACTTCGCAACCACGCCGAGCACGACCACGCGGCTCACCAGTGTGCCAGTCATGCCGCCGCGATCGCCGCCCAGAAAACGTGCCGACTGATGGACAAACCACTCGGCGGCATGGGCGTCCCCGGCAAAGTGAACGTCAACGGCAAAGCCATCTACATCTGCTGCCCCGGCTGCGCCAAAAAGCTAGTCGCCGAACCAGACAAATACCTTGCTGCCTTAAAAGCCAAAGGCGTCACACCACCCGCGTTCTAGCAGATTTGTCAATCATTCATCTGGCGTTTGAGAATTGTCCGTCTGCAACCGTCGCCAAATCTCTCGCTGGCGGTCCCAATCCATTTCAGCCGTCATCGGTCGCAGCATCTTCTCGTTGATCTTCGATCGCCCGACGAACTCGCGCGGCAGACAGAGCAACGCCTCTTGAATGTCGGGGGCAAGCAACGCCAGATTCATGATCTGCGTCACCCGCGGCGAACTGATCGAGTGCATGTCCGCCAGATGCATCGTGTCCTTCGCCTCACCGCTTCGCAGCATCTGGTCGAACTGAATCGAGATCGCCATCAAACGGGATACTCGCGGGATCTTGCCGCGACGTTTGACCGGGACATCGTCGCCAGTCTCTTCCTCCGTGGGTTCTTTCTTCTGCTTCGAGACCTTGTTGAGCTGCAAATCTACTTTCAGTTTGACATTAATCATGATGCCGAATCCTCCACATTGTTGGCGAGTGATTTGATGCCGGCGGGGTGCATCGAGATTGAAAGAGAACTGTCGGCGGCATCGAACTCGATTCGCGACACCAGCAACCCCAACACATCCGCCTTTTCAAGCGTGTTCAGTGCGTTCCAAACGTTGTCGAAGTCCGAGAATGCGACCGCGACATCCGCTTCGCTAATGCGATCCGTTTGCAACCGCTCGATCTCCGCTTCAACGCGGGCCACCGATCGGCCGAGATCCGCCGTATGTTCGTGCAGTTCCGCGAGGCGGCGCGAAGTGGTCACCCCCGAACTACCAACGAGTTCGCGAATCTGTCTGTCGTTGGAGTCGAGTTGGTCCTGCAACTGAGACCGCTGCGTTTGCAATTCGCCAAGCTCGTCGCCGACTTGCTCCATCGCTTGCGTCAACACGTCCCGCCGCAACGCGTTGTCCGACGCGATCGCACGCACCTGGCCCACAACGACCGATTCGATTTCGCCGGCCGGCAAAGACGGCGACGGACAATGCTTCCGCCCCCGTTTGATCGCCGTCACGCAAGTGTAATAGCGGTAGATCTTCGACTTCCGCTTTGATACGTTGTGGACCATCGAGCGGTTGCAAGCCGGACAGTACAACAAACCACGCAGCAACGCTTGGTACTTGTTGACCAAGTGCGCGCCTCCGCCGCGACCGTGGCTGCGAAGCATCGTTCCAACATCATCGAACAACTTGTCGTCCACGATCGCTGTGTGTTCGCCATTGAACGTTTCCGTTTTGTGCTTGATCCGTCCGATGTAGATCTCGTTGGTCAACAAAGAATGCAGTGAAGCTTTGTCGAACGTCCGGCCGCCACGCGGCTTGCCCGCTTTCGTCTTCCAAGGCTTCGCCGTCCACCCACGACGATCGAGTTCTTCGACCACCGGCGTCAACGCTTGCAGTTCCAAATACATCCCAAAGATACGCCGCACCCTGGCCGCCTCGTCCGCGTTGATCACCAACTTCGGACTCGGCCCCGACCGATCAACGTCGTACCCCAGCACCGGAATCCCGCCGGCCCATTTGCCGCGACGCCGTTGAGCCGCGATCTTGTCGCGAATCCGCTCGCCGATGATCTCGCGTTCAAACTGGGCGAACGAAAGTAGGATGTTCAGCGTCAGCCGACCCATCGAGTGAGTCGTGTTGAACGCCTGCGTCACCGAGACAAACGAAACGCCTTGGTTATCAAACGCCTCCATGATCCGCGAGAAATCCAACAACGATCGACTCAACCTATCCACTTTGTAAACGACAACGCAGTCGACCTCGCCGTTGGAAATGTCCGCCAACAAGCGGTTCATCGCTGGCCGCTCGAGGTTCCCGCCGGAGAACCCACCGTCGTCGTAGTGCTTCGAGATCGCGACCCAGCCTTCTTGTTGCTGGCTCGCGATGTAGTTCTCGCCGGCGTCGCGTTGAGCGTCGAGCGAATTGAACTCTTGATCGAGTCCTTCCTCCGTCGACTTCCGGGTGTAGATCGCACACCGGATCTTCGGCACCTCGGGCTTATCCGATTTTGGTTTTGTCATTTCTCACGCACCCCCAGCTTAAAGAACACGAATCCGTTGTAACTCGACCCGCTCAGTTCGCCGGCGATGTTGGACAACGACCGATACCGCCGTCCCTCGTACTCGAACCCATCCGTCAAAACCAAAACCCGAATCATCTTGCCCTTGTACAACCGCTCGACGTAGCTGCCGGGCGGCGGCAAGCGCGGATCCCAATCCACGTAACCGTCCAGCTCCGGCTTCTTCCGCCGAACGCGATCAATTACGTCCGCTCGAGGGGGCGTCGTCCGAACATCCGATGTCGCCGCGATCTCGCGAGCCCGTTGCTTCGCATGGTTGCTCAGTCCACCCTCATCACGACTCTGCAACCGCCAAGCGATCCGCCGCGTCAGATACTTGCGATGCCTGCTGCGACACGCTTCTTCAAACAAGTCTTCGTACTTCGCGATCAATTGGTCGACCGTCATGTCGTCCAGCTTCGCGATCTCAATTTCAGTCGATGGTTTCATAGCGTCGCCTCCTTCGATCCAAGATCTTCTGTTTCCTCAAGCACCGATCCATTGCAAGCCGACGTTGCATCGGTCTCGTCATTTGCGTTCGCCAGCACCGAATCGAACTCCGGTTCACCCACCGGTTGTCGATGTTCGTCGCGCGACACCGTTCGGCACCGCGCGACGCCTTTGGCAAAGATGGCAGCGATCGCGCTGCGTCGTTGTTCACACATGTTCTGAATTCCCTGTGGAAGAAGAAGAAGTACCGGACGCGTCGTCTCGACCAAGCGAGACCGCGTCTTCCACAGAGAGCCCTGGATCCAAACGACGATCAAGCCGTTCGGGTAAAGAGTCCGTCGGAGTTCCAGAAACAGACGCCAGCCGCGAAGCCCGCCACCGCAAAACCCCACGAGCCAACAACCCAGCGACCAACCGCCGCCGCTCCGACGAAGAAAGATCCGCCGTCCCACCACCATTCAATGCCTTACCCACACGCAACCTTTTGAAAGATTCATGAAGCTACCGAGACAAACCAAATCGTCCCTCTCAGGTAACCTATGCCGTGTTTTCAAAACCCTGCACGAGCATCTTCAACAAAGCCCCAACACCCGTCCCGCTCCCACCCCCAAGAGCGGCCCGGTCCATTATTCTGACGCCAGATCGCGGTTTGTAGTATTTAGTACGCAGTTCACAAACGGGGTTTTCTCACCCTCGCAGAGAATCAAGAAATGCCTTGACGCGAGTCACTCGCTCACAACTTCTCTGTTTGGTTAGGAAACTGACCGCAGAAGGTAAACTCCGAAAGCCGACGTTTTGCAGCTCGCAAAACGCCGGCTTTTTTCGTGGTTTCCTGGCAATTCCATGCTTTTCCCGAGTCTCGGGTCAGAGACTCGGTGGCCGGCCAAGCCGTGGTTCTGACGGGTGGTGGGGGTCGTTTGGGGCGAGATTCTCTCACGACTCTCTGGGGTGATGGAGACCACGGGTTTTGGGCGTGGGGGTTATCGCACGTCTGGCCCACTCGGGATTCTTTTTGCTGCCTAGTTGCTCTCGGTCGCGAGGCACCGAAATCAAACTTTGCCGCTCCGGTTATGGGACGCGCGTCATCGCTTTCGCATAGATAGTCCCGGGAGGGAGCAATGGTTGCGCCTTCCGTGATTATTTCCTAGCGGAGGTGTTCCCATAGGTTCTCTATCTTCTTTGGACTCGCCGGATGATCCGCCGGCGATGCGGCTGCGCAGGGTGGCCGCCATTCTTGCTCGCGGGATCGGTCGGCTTCGCGAAGCATCCGACGACTCGGTCGAGTCTCCGGACGAACCGGCAAGAGTTTCTGGAAATCTCGCAGACTCTTTACCCAAGCGGCTTGATGGTGTCGCGCCGCCATCGCTCTCTGTCACGGACGTCTCTGAAACAACGGGTTTCGAGACCAGCCGAGACCAGAACCACTGCGAGGTGAAAGATGATGAATGAAAAACGGACGCAGAATATCGCTGCGCTGTTGATCCGCGGATTGTCGCGGGTGCAAAAGGTGAAACGCGAACAAACTGCTGTCGAAACAACGGACGGCGAGGACGTATCGACCGAGGACCATGCACCTGAATGCAGCATGCCAGCCGGAGGTGAGCGATGAGTCCCAAGATCACCGCCGAGATCGCGCGGCTGCCGGATTTGAGAGTCGCCGACTTGCAGGAGCGATACGAACAGGTCTTCGGCGAAGAATGCCGAAGTCGCAACAAACAGTATCTCATCCGCCGGATCGCCTGGCGTTTGCAGGCCAACGAAGAAGGCGGACTGTCAGCATCGACGCTCAAAAAAGCGGAGGAGTTGGCGGTCGACGCCGAAACACGCGTCACTGCTCCCCGGCAAAACAGCACCAAAAACGTGGAGGTCGTTAACGCCAAGCCATCGGCGTTCGTCGATTGGGATCCACGACTGCCGCCACCAGGGAACATGGTTGAGCGTCAGTACAAAGGCAAGATGATTCGCGTCGTCGTCTTACAGGAGGGATTCGAATACGAGGGCCAGCGTTATCGCTCGCTTTCCGCGATCGCCAAAGCGGTCAGCGGAACGCACACGAATGGGTTTCTCTTCTTTCGGCTTGGGAGGCGAGCATGAGCAGTCTGAGACAAACAACGGTGACTACTCCAACGGCGATCCGCTGTGCCATCTACACTCGCAAGTCCACCGAGGAAGGGCTCGACCAACAGTTCAACTCGCTCGATGCCCAGCGTGATTCTTCCGAGGCGTTTATCGCGAGCCAACAACACGAGGGCTGGCTGGTCAACGCGGAACGGTACGACGACGGTGGATTCTCCGGCGGGAACACCGAAAGGCCGGCATTCAAGCGATTGATCGACGACATCGAGGCCGGCAAGATTGATTGTGTCGTGGTTTACAAAGTCGACCGGCTCAGTAGATCGTTACTGGACTTCGCCAAAGTGATGGAGGTTTTCGATAAGTACGGTGTGTCGTTTGTATCGGTGACCCAGCAATTCAACACGACGCACTCGATGGGCCGGTTGACGCTGAATATCCTGCTGTCATTCGCCCAGTTTGAACGTGAGATCATCGGCGAGCGGATTCGCGACAAGCTTGCGGCACAAAGCAAACGAGGCCAATGGACTGGCGGGTATCCCGTGCTCGGGTATGACATTGATCGCAGGGAACGAACGCCACGATTGGTGGTCAATGCGGACGAAGCGACTCGTGTTCGGAGAATCTTTTCGCTGTATCTAGAACTGAAAGCACTGATGCTGGTGTCAGAAGAACTTGAGCGCCGTGGCTGGTGCAACAAAGTCTGGCAAACCAAGAAGGGCACGGCGAAGGGTGGCCGGGCGTTCGATAAATGTTCGCTGCACGCGATGCTGACCAACCCAATCTACGCCGGCAAGATCAAGCACAAGACGGATATCTACGAAGGCCAGCACGAAGCGATCATCGACGAAGGAATCTTTGAGCAAGTTCAATCGCAACTAAGGGCGAATGGTCATAACCGGGGCAATCGGCTCCCTGGCAAGAACGGCGGCTTACTCAAGGGACTGATCCGATGTCCGTACTGTAACGTGGCGATGGTTCACAACGTCACCAAGAAGAAATCGATCGCGTACCGCTACTATACCTGCGTCCGGGCGATCAAACGCGGTCGAAAGGCGTGCCAGCATCCTTCGCTGCCGGCGGGCGAAATCGAAGCAGCCGTGGTCGACCAAGTCCGTGCGATCGCCGGCGATGAAGGATTGCGGGATGAGATCGTTCGGCAAGCAACAGAAGCCGTCGCTGACCAGAAGGAGGAGTTCGAGACGCAGCGGATACAACTGACACGGCAGCTCAGTCGCGACCACGCCGAGATTCGCCGGGTAGTCTTGGTGCAAGACGCCAACAGTTCGACGACCGCCCGCATGGCGGATCTTCAGCAGCGGATCGAGGCCGCAGAACGCAGCCTGGTCGTCGCAAACAAACGCATCGCAGAGATCGACCGTCAAAAGGTCTCGGCCGTTGATGTCACCGAAGCATTCACCGATTTCGATCGCGTTTGGAACTCGCTGACGATTCGCGAACAGTCGGAGCTGCTCGGATTGTTAGTGGCCCGCGTCGAATTCGATCAGAGCGATTGCACGATCGAGATTTCATTTCATTCCAGCGGCATCGCGTCGCTGGAAAACCTGGCACCAGAACCTGAAGAGGCAGCATGATTACCGTCAAACGAAAGCTGAACGTCCAAATCGTCGCCCGCGGTCGGAAAACCATTCGGCCCCACGACGCCAACAGCGATAATGTGAGCAAGCCTAAGCCACCTGCCCGCATCCCGCGAATCGCCCGCTTGATGGCACTCGCGATTCACTATCAAGAGATGCTGCGAACCGGCGAAGCGACCGACATGATCGAGCTGTCCCGCCGCGCCAAAGTCAGCCAACCACGCATGTCGCAGATCATGGCGTTGAATCTTCTAGCCCCCGACATCCAAACTGCACTTCTGGATCTCCCGCCGCAATCCAAAGGCAAGCCGTTCCTGCACGAAAAACGCATTCGGCCCATCACCGCCATGCTTGAATGGACCGAACAACGGGTCGCCTGGCAACAGATTTTGGTTGCCAAGAAAGCCGTCAGTGCTAGGAAAGACTAGTCGCGTGTGTGTGTAACATGATGACATCCGCGTCTCGCCAGTTGCATCCAACGCGTTGATCCTGCCGCGTAGTCGAAGGTCGATAACAGTCCTGCTTGTTAGCGATTCGGCGCGGAGGTGTAGACGACCGACGCGCCGAACCGCATCATCCAATCCGCCTCGGTCGATGCAACCTCCAGCCCCAAGAAGTCGTCATTCGTGCTGGCGGTGTAGTCACCGATGTAAGTTGCACCGTCTTACTCCATTAACTCCTAACTCCGTCTACGGAATTCGAGTCCCAATCGGGGAGCTTTTTGGACACTTGTGCGAACATTTCGTCCTCACCGGTTAACAATGCGGGGTCGTCACCA
Organism: Rubripirellula tenax; assembly: GCF_007860125.1. NCBI lineage: Bacteria > Pseudomonadati > Planctomycetota > Planctomycetia > Pirellulales > Pirellulaceae > Rubripirellula > Rubripirellula tenax. Next base: position 617,880 of record NZ_SJPW01000004.1, on the reverse strand, counting down.
TCGGTGACGGCCCCGTTTTGCATTTGGGGTTGGGGACTGCCGCCTTCGGAACTCGCAGAGTCCCAGTCAAAGCCGCGTTCTGGGCGGACTTCAGGGAAGAACTTGAGCCATCAGAGGATGGAAAAACCGGCACCTACCTCCTTTGTGGCGAGACGGTCATGGGACCGTAACGTGAAACGGATTTGTGCTGCCGATGACTGATGTGTCCTTAGAATCCGAGAGTGTCTGATCGTCAGACACGTCTGTCTGATCGTCAGACACGTGGCCAGCACGCACGATGCTTTTACAACACGAACGAACTGCAGTTTCCCATGCAATCATTAAAGGTACGGCGTTTGCGTGGGCGAACATCATCGTCGGGCATAATCCGCACTGCGTTTGTCAAACTGGGAGAATTTGATGCTTGAGAAGATAAATCAGTACTTTGAGGTCGAAAAGCTTGGTTCTTCGTTGCGAATCGAGATTCTGGCGGGCCTTTCCACGTTTCTCAGCCTTGCCTACATCGTGGTCGTGAACCCAGCAATCTTAGCGGAGGCCGGGATGGACAAGAGCTTCGTCTTGTTCGCAACCGTCATCACCTCGGCAGTGGCAATGTTTGTCATGGGCGCGTGGGCACGACACCCGTTCGCGTTGGCTCCCGGACTCGAAATGAATGCGTACGTCGCGTTCGTCGTTGTTGGCGCAATGGGCTTCAACTGGCAACAGGCGCTGGGGGCCGTCTTTTGGTCGGGAGTGCTCTTCATCGTCGTGACCCTACTTAACGTAAGAACGAAAATCATTCAGTCAATTCCGGACAAGATGAAGTTCACTTTGTCTTTGAGTGTTGGCGTCTTCCTGATCCTGATTGGGCTGAAGCTTTCCGAGCTACTCACCTTCGACGGGATCTACGTGAACGGAATAGGGGACTTTACATCTCACAAAGCTATTGCACTATATCTCGGCGTGGGACTTATTCTAATTCTTCAAAAGGTGAAGTTCCGAGCGGCCGTGCTGGTCAGCATCATCCTTGCAGCGATCTATTGCAACTACATGGGACTCGTCGAAGAACAAAAGGCCGCAGAGCTTTCCTCCGCAATGTTTTCAGGGATCTTCAAGCTCGACATTTCTGTGCTGTGGACCAATCCAAAGATTATCATTGCGATCATCGTTCTGTTTCTTGTTGATTTCTATGGAAGCATCGCGAAGTTCATTGGACTAACGATTAATACAAGCATTGCGTCAGACGACGGCACGATACCGCGTATGAAAGAAGCGCTGTCGGTTGACGGTATTGCTACGTTGGGCGGCTCGTGCCTTGGTACGACAAGCGTGACGACATATGTTGAAAGTGCTGTTGGTATTGGTGCAGGCGGGCGAACTGGAATTACCGCCATTGTCTGCGGGATGCTGATGTTGAGCTGCCTAATTATCACCCCGTTTCTCAAATTCATCCCGGTAGTCGCGACCACAGGCGCCTTGGTCGTCGTCGGAATTCAACTTTGTCCCCGGCTCGAAATCCTCAAGAAATATAACAAGTTGGACATCGCCGTTTCGGTGATCATGCCCATTCTTGTCGTCTTTACGTTTTCGCTTGAGAAGGCGATGCTTGCGGGCTTCGGGATCTATTTGATTGCAGAAGTCGTCAAAGAGCGCAAGTTTCCAAATCCCTACCTGCTTGGGTCTGTTGTGTTGTTGGCCATCGGCGTCGTGCTTCAGTACGTCTAATAATCCTTCAACACACTGATAACTCGTCGGAGTGAATCATGGCCATGTCGGTCGAACAGCTTGCCACAGCGATCAACGAACGTGAATGGGTAAAGATTGGTCGCTGGATCCAAGCTGGACTCTTCGCGTACTCGAACATTTCCGGACGAACACGTGAATTCAATCAGGCGACACTCGGATTCGATTTTGAGTTTCGTCAGTTTCTTTTCCTCGACTACGAATACTGTTTTGAGCGAACAGAGTTCGAGGAGATGAAGGTTTTCTTCACCGCGAACCTTGAGAAGAATCCGCTCTGGTTTCGAGACTACGAGCGGATCGTGGCTGACGTTTCGAACCAGATGATCGAGTACTCGGAGCCGTTCATTGCCCGCGACTTTGCGGAGAAAACAGATGAAGAACTCATCGAAGTGTTCGAGGGTTGGTACCGCACAGTGAATCTGGCTCAACCGGTGCTTGAAGGGTATCAGCTGGTGGGCGGTTTGTTGGAAACTCGCATTCGCGAACTGCTCGCCAGCGCTCTCGAAAAACGGGGTGAACCGCTTGCGTTGATGGATGATTACATCAAGCGATTAAACATCCCAAAGAAGAAGATTGGGATGAACCAAGAGGAGGAAGAACTGCTTCAAATTGTTGCGGAGCTACAGGCCACAGGGACAACTATTGAAGTGCCGAGTCCGACCGATGAAGGTGATGCGCTGCCGGAGGCGATCTCTGAGGCGATTCAATCCGGATTGCCGGACGAGACGAAGGAGCGACTTAAAAAGCACTTCGAAGAATGGCAGTGGATCAGTACACACCATTTCATTGGCGACCCCTATGACCATACCTACTTCTACTGCCGCATCGCGGAGATGCTAGGTCAATGGAAGAAAGAAGGGCAGGAAGGCTGGAAGTGGCAGCCTCGAGATTGTGCTTCAGAATTGAGAACACTCGCGGCGAGGGATGACGAGCTTCAACAGCGATGTGAGAAACTGCAGCGCGAACTGCATTCGGAAAAGCAACTTCTTCTTTACATCGACATCGCCCAGGATCTGTCATACCTAAAACCGGTGCGAGTCGATTCGTACTATATCGCTTGGACGAACCTCCGGCCAATGTTCGTGGAGATCGGCAAGCGAGTATCAGTCACGGTAGATGAGTTAATGCTTTTGACGGACAAAGAGATCGTGTCAGCAATCCGCGAAAGGTCCGTCGATGCGCTGTCGTTGTCGGACCGAAAAGAAAGTTTCGCCGTCGTGAAGATTGATGGCGAACTGGAAATGCTGTCGGGAGATCGATTGAAAGAAGTCAACGCGAAACTGACCAAGAGAGACTACTCGTCCTTCTCTGAGGTTACAGGCAAAATGGCGTTCGAAGGTCATGTAACCGGCAAAGTCACCGTACTGCACTGTGAAGACGACATGCCCAATGTAGAGCAAGGTGACATCGTCGTCATTTCGATGACCGATCCGAACTACATGCCAGTGATCAAGAAGTGCGGAGCGATTGTCACTGACTACGGCGGGATGTTGTGCCACGCTGCGATTACTGCTCGGGAACATCGCATCCCCTGTGTTATGGGTACCGAAATTGCGACAAGAGTCTTTAAGTCTGGCGATGTTGCTGAAGTCGATGCTGTTAACGGTGTGGTACGAAGAATCGAACGGACACACGATTAGAGGCAATCCCTATGAGAATTGTGGCACCACTTTTTGAGTCAGACGAAAAGCAACGCGTGAAAGCGGGCGGGAAAGGTGCGTGGCTATCACGCCTACATCACGCTGGCTTTCGCGTGCCAACTGGCTTCGTATTGACATCCGATGCCTACTCGCTGGCAGTGTGTAATTCTGGCCTGGACAAGATAATTGCGGTAGAACTGGAGCGAATCGCTGACTACGAGGATGTTGCGAGTGTTTCAAACGCGTCAAAGAGAATTGGCGAATACTTTTACGGGATGGTCGTTCCCGAGCAAGTGTCAAATGAGCTCTGTAGAGAATTCGATTCGCTCGAAGCGGAGTTCGTGGCTGTGCGATCGAGTGCAAGCATGGAAGACGGGGAAAAAGCATCGTGGGCAGGGCAGTTGGAGACAAAACTCAACACCAGTCGAGACGAATTAATTGACTCGGTAAGGGCATGTTGGGCATCTCTGTATTCCACACGCGCGCTTAGCTACTGCCACAACGGTGGCTTCAATATTCACGATTGCAGTGTCGGCTTGGTCATTCAAGAAATGGTTAATAGCGATGTGTCCGGTATCGCATTCTCCGTGCACCCAGTGACTAACGACGCCGACAAAGTGGTCATCGAGGCTGGATTCGGTTTGGGCGAGGCTGTTGTTTCGGGTGCTATCACCCCGGACACGTACGTGTTCAGTAAGTCAGCCAAAGGTTTAACTGAGAAGCATGTCGGCAATCAGAGGAAGAAGTTGGTGCGAACAGTCCAGGGGAAAACTGATTGGGTGGAGCTTCCCGCTGAATCGGCTCGACAACAGAAGCTGTCTGACGCAACGCTGGAAGAGGTTGCTAATACCGTAATCGAAATTGAAAGCACGTTTGAAATCCCTGTCGACGTTGAATGGGCAGTTGAAGACGGAACTTTGCACATCCTTCAGAGTCGCCCAATTACGACGTTAGGAGGCCAAGGATGAGTAACTCGTTGCCGTTTGATACTTCGAGACAGTGGCAGCATCGGCTGACGCGGCCGGTAAGTTTATTCGGAGCATCGCTTTGGTACGCATGGCACCCGTCCCCACTGGTAGAAGAATTGCTTGGTGTCAGGATGACCGATGCGCTCTTCGTTGAGACAAAGCAATCGCTTGTCCGGAGATACCGAGTTCGAGATCAATTAGCGGCCTCTGAGTCTGGGTTCGATCAACTGGTCACCGAGAATCAAAGCGTGCTCGCACAGACTCTTGAATCCGCCAGGTTGCTCAATGAACAAGCGGAATCTGCGATCGCGGCAGGTTCAGGGGCGTACTCAAACTTCGGTGAAGCTTTTGAGTTCTTCGTTCGGCACGGAATTCACGCAACTGTGATTCCTGACGGCACTGTTAGGGCGTATGAGCGACTGCGCCTACAAAGCGATGAGCATTTAGAATTCGCAAACGATCTTCGACTGGTCTCGCACTACCACCGCCTAATAACCGACGTTCTTTATCCTATCGCGGTTCAGGATCTGCAGAATGCGGGCGTTGCTTACCCGGCAAACTCGGTGGAATTCATCACTTACAACGAGTTGCAACGGCACCAATACTCACAGATCGCGGGTCGGATCGCGTCACGAAACGACGGGCGCGTTTTCGTCTATCAGAACCTTGGTGGCGAAGAACAGATAGTGTGGCGTCGAAACAACCTTGACGTAGTAAAATCGCTCGAAGAGCAAGGAAGTGACGAGCAGGCTGGAGAACTCATTGGCCGCGTAGCATTTCAAGGAGTAGCATCAGGAATTGCACGTGTAGTGACTGGAAGCCCGCAAGATGTTGTTACCTTCAATGAAGGCGACATACTCGTAGCACCAGATGCATTGCCCACATTGACAAGTCTCGTTCGGAAGTGTGGAGGAATCATCACGGACGAAGGAGGAGCAGCATGTCATGCAGCTACCGTCAGCCGGGAATTCAAGAAGCCGTGTATCGTCGGCACGCAACTCGCCACGGCTTTCGTTGAAGACGGAGAGCCGATTATGGTTGATTCGACCGATCCAACTAGAGGTGTCGTGCGGTTCGCCAACACGTTTGAATCAGGTAACGACGATGAAGAGCTCGACATCTGCGATGCAAATCGGAATGTGATCGGTCGCGGAAAGCGATCTCATGCTCATCGATTCGGTTGGTGGCATCAAACATTTCACTTTTGGGTGGTTTCATGCGGTCCTCAACCTGGATTGGTTTTTCAAAAGCGATCAAGCGAAGTTGAAGACTACCCGGGGCTACTGGATGTGACCGCAAGTGGCCACTTGACGGCTGGAGAAGGAATTCTGGACGGATTCCGAGAAGTGGAGGAGGAACTTGGAAAATCATTTGCCCCCAATGACTGCGAGTCTTTCGGATGGCAACAGGAATGCACTGACCTTCCTCGTCAAAGAAAAAACTACGAGCACCATGCCATGTATATGGTTCGCTGCGATGATGATCTGTTGCAATACTCTTTGGCCTTGGACGAGTTGGACGGCTTGTTAAGCATCGACTTAGAGGATGCTCAAGAGCTGTTCAGTCAAAAGCGATCGTCGTGCATCGCAAAGGGCGTTGAGTTTCAGAACAGCACGTTAGTCACTCTTGAGCGAACTGTGACATTGGCAGACTTCAGGCCGAATCGACTCGGTTACTATATGAACGCGGCAATGAGGGCATACCGCCTGATCAATTCCGCCCATGCAAATTCGAACCAGCGGACTACGCCATGACTTCCGTTCTCGGTCTGATCGTCGAAGACCGCCCCGAACAAAGAGAGCTGCTCGAAAGGGCCGTCAGATCCTATGACGGTGTCGATTGGGAATTGCGCGCATTCGAAGGCGAGTTTCGATTCAAGGATGTGCTGGCATGGGTTACGACACAACTTTCCGAAGCAATGGCATACGATCATGCCTGCCTGTTTCTTGATTTGCTATGGAAACGCAGGCCGACGGATCAATACGAAAGTCACAATAACAGAACCGCACATAATTTTCTGACGCTGTTGCTTTGCCCCGAGGACGTGCTTGACCGAGTTCGCGATGATTTTCTGGTAGATGGTCTTAGGCTACTTATTGAGCTTGCACCCCGTGCATACCGAAATCTGTCGATCGCCGTCATCTCGAAGTTTGGAGTTGATTCCTTACGAAGCTTTGCTCGTTCATTGGGCGCTGACACAACGATTCAGAAGTTTCCAGAACTTCGAGAGTTTTTCGCGAACGCGGAACCTCGTGAGGTCAACGAAGCTAGATTCCATAAGGTCTTCAGTGGGCTACTGTTCGACATGTACCTGCCACTGGTTCAGCGCGACCTCATCGATTTTGAGTCAAAGGGAGCAACTCACGTTACTATCGCTTTTGACGAAATCGAGGGCGAACATGCCGATATCCATTCCGCGTTAGTGAAATGGCGGCACGTCAATTCCCACAGAGCTCCTGAAACTGACCGACCACTGCCGTTGGACTACGAGTCGTTGGAGCATCATGTCCATTCGTTCGTCGACACCGTTGTGCATCACGCGCGGTTCTCTTTCAAGCAGTTCGCTCAGCGACAAATGTCCAACAATGGAACTGTCGATTGCGATGGGATAGTGGGTCAGGGAATGCTTCCCGCCCTAACTGAGATCAGAAGAACGGCACCATTGGAACAGTTTGGCGTCTTTATTTACGGTGAGCCAGGCACAGGAAAGGAAAGACTCGCTCGGTTCGTGCACGAGGTCAGTCCAAGAGCGTCAGGGCCGTATGTTATCGTGGACTGCACAAATCTCCCGGAGAACACCAACGAGGTGGAGTACATTCTTTTCGGTGTTGTGCCTGGGGCAATACCTCATGTCTCGCCACGAAGGGGATTGGTCGAAGAGGCAGCTGGCGGGACGATCTTCTTTGATGAGATTGCGGAGGTGCAGTGGATTCACCAGGAACGGCTCATGCGGTTTTTAAATGATCGCATGTTTCGCCCGTTCGGCGAATCCAACTACAAGATGTGCGACGCACGTTTTGTATTTGCGACAAATAAGAACCTCGAATCTTTGGTCGCTGCAGAGAAATTTAAGGGCGACTTTCGTGATAGGATTCGCAAAGCAGCACCGATTGAAATCAATATACCTCCGCTTCGCGAAAGAAGAGATGACGTTACTGACTTGGTGGACCACTTCCTTGCGCCATTAAAGCAGGCTGCGCTCCATACAGACATCAGAATTGAGGCGGACGCTGTCGCCGAACTAGTGAAATATCATTGGCCCAGCAATGTACGCGAATTGAACTGGGTCGTCGACAAGTTGTATTTGCTGGCAGACGAAGGCGTCATATCCGCGGAACTCGTACGTTCACAGCTTGAAGCAAGTACTGGGGGTGTTAGTTCTAGGCCTGATTTGAGCGATCTGAAGGGACTGCCACTCGACGAACGACTGGCAATAGTTGAGGAGGCCGCCATGCTAGAGGCGTACGAGGCGGCAAAAGGGGTGCGGACGGAAATGGCTCGCCTTCTCGGCAAGACAGATCGAACCAAGATTACTAAGTGGTGCAAGTCGCATGAAAGCAAATGAGTCTCAGAACAAGAGCGGCCTTTAGCGGCGAGAACAACAATCCGTTGCGAAAACTCATGCGTGTGTCGCGTTTTTAGAGAGAGAGGTGCTTGCGTTGTTCGAGCTACACGTATCTGGTGAGAATATCTCAGAATCGTCGGTCAACGCGATGGAAACACGTGGCGTTGAGCGGAATTCGTTCGTTCGGCACGTCAACGTGGTCGAAAGCAAATGGCGTGGAACCATCCACACTAAGAACCACGACGCAGAGTTGTGGGAATGGCTGAACGGCACGTTGGCCCAAGATTCACGATTTCGCGGCGTGATGGAGGAGGAGTGTGTGCTGCCGACGATGTTGTCCGCTTGAATGTGAAGAATGGGCATCCTCCGACATCCGGATTACCCGAAGTTCGATTGTCGGCTGTCCCAGAAGGCCAATACAAAGCGTGCGACCTTCACATTTGCCTTGAGTTCCCTGATTGCTCAGGCCGTCGAATCTATAGAAGCAACTGGAATTCCGTCGGTTGATCGACCGCCTGAGGGAAAGGTGAAGCGGATTTATACCTTGACCTGTTTGACCCTGGATGACGGACGAAAGGTCTTTGATCTGTTCCGTGATCATCTGGCCGGTTTTCCGGGATTCGTCGGCAAGCTTATGTTTGAGGTCACCACCCGTCACCTCCGTAATCCAGATGATGCTGACGTGCTTCCGATCATGCTGTCGGATGATGTCGCTGCCTTTTTGAGTGAATACGGCGCAAAAAAGAAAACCCCCAGCCGAACGATGGCTGGGGGTTAGCGAATTATAAATTGGTTTGCAGCCGGTTAGTGACCGGTCCGACTAAGCCAGTCGGCCACCGATCTGCAATGCGACGCAATTCACACGTCATTGCGGTAATGGTGGTGTCGTCAAGCAATTCGACCGCATAAGCGAACATGTTGGAATCATGTAGGTCGAATGTACATTTCGACGCGTGGCCGTAAAGGCTCCGAAGTTCATCGGCCTTGCCAGCCAAGCTCATTTCTTGCACCGCGGCACGAAATTTCCGTGCACGCTCCGGCTCTTCTTTGTCAGTCGGCAATCCCGACAGGAACTTGATCCACTGCTGATCGGAAGTGCCGGCATCCGAAGTTCCCTCAGCAAATTGCTGTGTAGATGCCATTCGGCACCTCCTTTTGATTGGCCACCCAATACGGGAGGCAAGAGAAGAAGAAAGAAGAAATTGGCGGGCTACGATTGCTCGCCACACTCAACGCTGTTGCTTCCATGTTCCGAACTGGCGTCGAACCGAATATGCAGCCGTCCTCCGATTGCATTCCCACCGAGCAGCTTGACAGTGAGGGCGTTCGTTGACTGGGGATATGTTCCGTGTGACGTTCTCTCCGGCAGGCCGCCGATCGCGACTCGGCAGAACTCACAGCTCGCCGATGGAATCCGTGTCGCAACCTTCACGCTGCTCGTCAGGGCGTCGGCCAGCCGCTGGCGAAGGCGAGTTTCCACGTCCGACCAGCCGGGAACGCAATACCGAGAAGAAACTTCAACTCGCGAGCGGTGCGGTCGATAGTCAATTCCGATGACTTTGACATTCGTAAAAATGCTCTCAGCAAGGCCTGCGAGCAGGTCTGCGGACAGCCGTAATGAGTCAAGCTTACACCGCCTCACAGGATCAACGTTCATCGTCACTGCCGTATCGATCCTGAAGTCGGGTTCAATCGGAAGATGGTGTTGAAGTTCACCGCCTCGGGACTGCCGAACTGCCACAACGGGTAGTCCGGCAATTTCACCTCGGTCATCACTTTGGTTTGGACGAACTGGATGAAAAAGCGTCTGGTCCAACACAACATATGGTCGGTAGTCGAATTCCGACTCACCGAACCCGCCGATCCTTTTCACTCTTGCATTACCCATGAGGGACGAATCCCATAAATATCGATGTTGATTCATTTTGTACTCTCCGTCCAAAGAAAAACGGGCGGCGAGATTCCTCGCCGCCCGTAAGTTGCTGGTGATGTTCGCTTCGGGTCAGTCAATCAAGTAACTGATTCGCAGCCGATTGTTCTTAACTTTGAGCTTCTTGAGTTTGAGGCCCGCCAACTCGCTAGTGGACGCAACATGTGTTCCGCCACACGGCACAGCTTCAAAGCCTGCAAACTGAATTGCCCGAGATTCGAACGGTTTGCCAACGATCGAGATCTCACAGTCTCTTTCGATCAACTCGTCGACTGCAAAAGTCAACCGTTCGAGCAACCCATCGAGCGCCGGCATTTCGCCTTCAAACTCAACTCGCCCTTCTCCGGGGTAGTGGTGACCACCGACAGCATGAAGTTGCGGACAGCACTGCTCCGTCACAGCAGCAATCGCGTGACCGGCGCTATGGTTTCGCTTATTCTGCTCGCGGCGGTCGGGATCAACCTTGAGTTCGACCTCGTCGCCGGCGCAATAGCGCGGTTCTGCATCAAGCACATGGAGAATTCGTCCACCTTCGCCCTTAAGGACGTTGATCACTTCGGATTCTCCTGCCGTACCGATGTCAGACTTCTGTCCACCGCCTTTTGGGCAGAAGACCGTCTGGTCAAATTCGACGATGTACTTGCCATCATCGTTCGTAATTTCGGTTACAACGCCCACACATACACGTTGATCACCAATCAGGTTCATTGCTTTTGTCATTTGAACTTGTCCTTTCAATCCACGGGGCCTTTCGACCCCGCAGATTTAGGTTGACTACTAGTTGAAAAGTTGAAGCGGACTGTCCCAGTCGACAAGTCCGATAAACAGCGACAACGTGACGCGAACGCCACGCTTGGATGCACAGACAGCATGCGGGTGATTCGTGTCGAACAACACCAGTTCACCCGGTTCTGGCTTGATGCGAACGGCTGGTGCGCCGAGCTTCTTTCGGTCCAAGCCATAATCACTCGACGGATCTCGCAACGATTCCAGTGTGTCCGTGCACGTGATTCGTTGTGGCCAGATTTCAAGCTCACCACCATCTTCCGCAGGCTGCAGATAGATGTTCGCGGAAAGCTGGCAATCCAACTTCGGTGCATCTGGGAAACGACAGGAGTCGAAGCCCAGTGAGTCAACATGCGGATCTGCACCGACCCCAACCCGGAACTCGCGCGCTGTTCCGGCAACCATCTTGCGTTTGCCAAATCGAGCAACGGTTGCTCCGGCTGGCGACGCCTCATCGAGTTCGGCGTGGAGCCGATCAATCGGGGAATCGAATCCACACGCCTCTCGAAGTCCCTGCATCACAACTTGAGCATTCACGAAGTACTCTTCAAGAAGGCTCGGATCGACGTAGGTGTCGTAGAACGTGCCTGAGCGACCACCCCAACGACGGATACGTGGATCAACGACATATCCATCCATCATCTCATGCTTGAGAAGAGAAGCAGCGATGCTCTCGCAACGTTTCGGCAAACAATATCCCTGCTGCCGAATTGCAATCACGTTGCCAGCAACAAGATCTTCAAGGTTTTCCCGCGATACCGAGTTTTCAACGCAAGCTACAAAAGCGCTTTCGTCATCGGTTCGAGGAAGGTCATTAATCATAATTGACATCGGAAATCTCCAAAGAAAGGGAAGACCAATGCGCCATCAACATGCGGACTTGTCAGATGCTCGCGACATGTTGAGAATGCCGATGGTGAACGGCGGACGCACGGGACTTCCCGAAGTTCGTTAAGCCCGCGGCTTGGGGGTCAGGCCGTCAAACCACCCCCGAGCCGTCGCTTTTAAGCCGCAAACGTATGCGGCTTATTCTGCACTCGATGACGAGTGCCACATCACTTCCGCTGTCCCGCTGCCGGACCATGCCACGACGGCGATGTACAACGGGTATGTTGAATTCGGCTGACCACTTCCCATTGAAATGGTCCAGAATTCGTTTCCGTCGTAAGCAGAAAGCGGATACCAGCTGTTGGCAGACCAGCTGTAGTAATACAGGTCCGCGTCGAGCGTTCCCGAGTTCTTGACGATCGCCGTGATCTCTCCCGGGTGGTAATACTCGGTGTAGAAGATCTCGTAGTCGCCGCTACCGCTCAGGTGAACAGTCTCATACAAAGTCAGCCCGTTGCCTGACGAGTTTGAGAACGCAGCCAACGGGTCAATCGTTAAAGCAGCAGTGCTGCTGCCGGATGTTGGCCCGACAGCGTGAGTCCTGCGGCCGGGACGCACTTCGATGTGTAAGTGCGATCCACCGGTTCCTGCACTTCCCGCCGCACCGATAATCTCTCCGACGTTGACGGTGTCACCGACGGAGTAATTGATGGTGGAAAGGTGCAGGAAGATGATGCTGACGTCGAGCGTTGAGTTGTACAGCGTGCAGTAGCCCAGTGAGCCGCCGACCTTAATCACGGCTCCACTGACCGGTGCGTAAATCACCGTGCCAGTTGGGGTCGCGAAGTCCACACCGGCGTGCCGGTTGTCTGGCGTCGGGTTACCGCTCCAGTAACTCAGGTACTCTTGAGTGACGTGATAGTCACCGTGAGTCAGCAGGAAGGAAAGTTGTGCGTTGTTATCCAACGCGTTCGCTTCCTGACAGCAGGTCGTCAACGACCCGGCGATCAAGATGATCGCCAATAGGTTTCTCATGGATATTCTCCAATAAAAAAGCCGAGATCGAACGTCTGGGCTGGGACGTCGTCACTCGGCGGAAGTCATTTGTGTTAAGCCCACGTTTGCTCAGCAACTCCAGTTTGTGCTTGCCTTTTCACCTCCTTTCGGATTCAGGGTTTACTAATTAATCCACTTGTTGATGCCGAAGTATGCGGCCAGAACGAGTGGTTCTGTATGAATTGCCAAAGCCAAAGGAATCATTTCCGGATGGCCGGCTCGAAACAGTAAGATCGGAATCACGAGGGATTCGATCAGCTCTGTCGTGATCATCAGCAGCATTACGATCATTCCGTGATCCTTGCCGATTCGAATAATCTCGCTCAGTGTCTTTCGACAATTAAGCCGTTGGATGAAGGCGGCAATCGGCCACCGAATGGTCTTCCACATCAGTGGCTCCTCAATAGGTCGCTGCCTGACCGACAACGAGTGGCGAAATTTCGACCTCACCCACAAAGGGGAGGTCAGTGCGGTTGTTCTGGCTGCAGAATCGGAGGTTGGGGAACCAACCTGCTATAGCCAGTCCGTCACACGGGTTCAGCAAGCCCCGTGTTGATTGCCTTCTGCAGAACTGAAGGCCGTTTGGGTGCGACATCAGGAAGAACACGCTCGAAAGCAGCCATTACTTCTTCGGAAACGTCGCAACGGTGGCATTTGAGTTCGTTCACCAATTCCCAGATCCGAAATGATCCGGCATTGATAGACCGTCTCAGCCAACGTTGAAGTTCGTCGCTGGCGAAGGATTCGGAAATCGCCCGCTGAATATCAATTGCGTCGATCTCGTTCAGGAGTTTCAGGAGCTTGATCGACTCGTCGAATTCAGGAATGTCGCCTGAAGCTTCACGAACGATCCTGTCAGTAATGATCGCCGCGAAACGTGCCGACAAGTCGACTCCTGCGATTTCCTGAGCACGTTTAATCGAGCGTTTCGCCGTGTCGAGCTCATCGAGATCAAAGTGACGGAGCGCATTAGTGACCCACGTCGATTGCAGGCGCATTCGACGGTCTGCGTTTGCGGTGGCGAACTCTCTTTCGTTCGCTCCCCACTTCTTTTGAAAAGTCGTTTGTCCCATATCCACCTCCGTACCACGTTGCCGATCCGAGTAATTACGAACGACGGGTCGAATCGAGGATTGGGATAACAATGCCAGGCTTTAATTCCGGAATCGTGAGCATTCAAACTCTGTTCCGGATTACTCAACGACCCGCAGGCCGTTGTTCGCGTAGGTTGCCTAGCACAGAGTGCCTGGCTGTTGCCTTATTTCTTATGCATGCTCCGTGCCAAAACTTTTTGTTACTGATTCCATTTCGAGTACGGTAGAGCAACACTCGCTTTTTTGCCGACGCTATGCATTTCGAGATTTTTTCTTAACGGTCATTGGTCGCGTTGAGCATGACAACGATCACGTGAGGAACTGTGAGACGATCAGACACCGTCTGTCTGGCAAACCTACACCCGTGCGACAATGAACCGTCCAGTCGATCGCCCATCGTTCTGATTCGACGTCCACGGTTCTCCGTTCGGCAGATCCAGCCACGCATGAATTTCAAACATGACTGTATCCGCGTCCGACACCGCGACGTTGAGCAGCGACACCTACGACTGTTCGTTGATATGTTGCTCGCTCGGACTTCGGCGACCCTCCGCTTCGATCGGCTGAACGAACCAGTAGCGAGCACCACGACTTGTCCGGAAGTCGAGTCGTTTGTTGGAAGTGATGCGATTACGGAAGTGGGAGAGACGAACTCCGAGTTTTCTGGGGGTAACGCTCTTCATCGACTGTTCGCAAAGCGACTCAATGGACTCGCAAAGCCGTTCGACCTCGCAGTCATCGAACCCACCGGTTTCACCCTTCGCGATCTTCAGCAACTCCGACGCTTGCAGACCATTTTCATTCGGATCGATGGTCTCCAGCATTTCGATCATCATATGAAGGGAATCGCGGTCATTATCCGCCAATACACGAATCTGTTGCCGCGTTTCACCCGGATCAGGCTCTCCCGCCCACACCAACGCATTACGCACTAAGTCAGACCATGATTCAAAACTTCCCCACGGTTTCAGGCTCTGGTTGGGGCGTTCGGCAGCAATGTAGCCTCGAAGAATGGTGAGGCCTGCTGCCAGCAGCCCGGGTCGCTGCGATTTGACATGTTCCTTGATGTTCGGATAACGAAATCCCGTACGTTCCTCCGGGTTTTCGTGAGATGTTTCAAGCCGAATATGGCAAACCCGTCGCGCCGTGTCGGCGGCAAGTGCGACGTTGTTGCCGCTTGCCATCCAAGTCATGTTCAAAGGAGCTTCGATCAGCTCTTGTGAACCGAGCCTCCGGTCTTTCCACATCGTTCCGGTGAGCGCCGCGTCAATCGAAGATGATCCAAACGCACCAGCGATGTTGTCGATCAAGACGATTTGCTCACCCTTGTCGGCAAGTGTCGTGATCTTCTTTCGGGCCTCTTCGTCGCTCGCCGGTGCAGAAATCCGTGCGACATCTTTACCGGTCACGATGATGCTGGTGATATCGGCAAGCAAAGTCTTACCCGCGCCGGGAGTGTTGGCATCGATCAAGAACAGCGGACCGGTGACGCCGTCGTGGGCCTGGCGGGCAATCGGCGTGAGTACCAAAGCGAGCCAAGCGGCTCGGTGAACAGGTTGTGCGAAGGGAAAGTCGTCGACAACATCAGCAAGCATCTTGACCGAAGCTTCGACAGTCGCTCGATCCGGGTTCTGGGAGATTGACGGAAAGGCCTCTTTGAGATCGAGATACAAACCACTCTCCGGATCAAATCCCTCGGTTTGCAGAATGGTGCCGTCCGATTTCAACACCGGACAGGTTACGATCCCGCGAAGGCTTGGAATACCATCCCACTCGCCTCGCTGTTGAATCGCGTCGTGGCACCACTTGGGAACACGGCGGGCGACCGGGTGCTCCTTCCCATTTCGCGATAGTACTTCCGTAAATCGAACTGTCTGGCTAATAGTCTCGCGTACTGACGCTCGATGAAGTCGTCGAACGATTACGCGGTCATCCGAATCAGTACCCAGCGTACAGAGGTAACCGCCGTTTACGTAAATGTCCCCGCGGTCCGCCAAAGCTCTGATGACCTTATCGTTGACGCTGCGTTCGTCCATGCCGAGCTTGATCTGAGTCAACTGGCGAGAATCATTCTGAAGCATCAGTCCGTGGCCTTGTTTGCGGTAGGTTCGTCACGACATCAACAAGTCAGATCGCGAACGACGTACCAAACAAAAGCATTCGGCTGAGGCGACATGAAGTTCGCGGGCACTGCGAACATTAGCTGGTTGGAGATCGTGAAGGCGACTGTCAGAAGACGAGTTCGATGGCTGTTCTTCAGACAATGTTGTCTGACTTTCAGACGCCAGCAGTCCGTCGCAACGACGTCGAACAAACCTGCCGGACGGTCGTCGACAAAGTCACCACAGCCACCACAGCCACCGACGATCGCCTACGCGGATTCGCCATTGACGCCCGAATCCAACTTCAGGCGATTGAGCACCTGTGTTACGCGGGATCTGCTGACGCCAAGGAACCGGGCCAGTTCAGCCCTCGTTGATACCTCACCAGAATCGAGCAGAGACTGGTAATATCGCGCCAACCGTAGGCGATCTCGCTTTGGTTTCTGCGGTTCGCATTTCGGCTTCGGAATGGCGGAAATCGCGTTCCAAGGGTATAACTCGACTCTCGCTGATCGACGTAACTTGTTGATACGAAAGGCACCTACCTCAATAAGCCCCGATGTCCGCATAGAGTACGGATCGGGGAGCTATCTGGACCGTCTATCCAAGGTTAACAGCCGGGTCTTGCTGTTGGGTTAACGCGCGTCGGTGAAAACGACCGACCGCAGTTCCAATTTCTGCTTCGTGCAGCAGGTTGGACAAACCGCCCGAACAATGGCAACGCGCTAACTTGCAGAGGTGCAACAGACGTGCAACAGACCGATGCATTTTAGGCAAGTTCCTAAACTGCGTCGGCTTTATCGTTCGACGCGAGTTACGTCACGGCCAAACTGAGTCCGTTGGACAAACCAACGTCACGAACAGATCGGCCAAACTGCGTTCGGTGTTAGGTGCGGACGAGATTGGCTCGTTCTTTTCGCACTGGTTTTTTCGGTGCTAATCGACTTTCTTAAAGACTTCTTTTGTGGCGTGGACCTAACGTGTCACAACCGTTGCATTAAATAGGCATGCACTCGTCGCATTTGCTAGCAACCGGATTGTCTGGCTCGAAACTTGACTGTCTCCAGGGAAGCGTACTCACCGTGAGCGGAATGATTGACCAAGAATGGCTGCCTTCAACCCCAAGCACCTGACAAATCCGGACATCGTCCGAACCATCGAAACCAAACGACTTCTCGCACTACTCAAGCCCTACGCCGACTACCTCCGCGGTCGAGGGTTGTCGCTGCCGTCGGCCCGGCAAGCGGCAACGCTCGACCTCGAATTGCTGGCTGAGATTCTGGAGACGCCGGACGAAGCCGCGCCGCAGGATTTGCTCAACGCAATCGGCTACATCGACGAAATGGCGACACCGCAGGGAATGGATGCCCTGCTCGCCGCCGCCATGAAGGCTGGGATGTCGTACGACGCGACCGTCGATCATTCACCAGCCGACATTGCCGTGCAAGTCTGGCTTTTCGATCCGTCAATCGTCGAAGACCAACACGCTTGGTACACCTGGAAATCGCCACGTCGGATGGATTGCTTCCAGCCGGAAGTGGGAAACCGAAAGGATGTCTTGCCACTGACGCCAGAGCGAGTGGATCGCGCAACCAGTGAAATGAGCGACTGGTTTGGCGGGAATAATCGCAGCACGTTTTGCAAATTGTCCGTTCGCCACATTGCTGATCGCATCCAAGTGTCGATTCAGCGTGGCGATCCATTTCAACGTAAGCAGGCAATCGAAGACGACTCCGTGCGCAACCTTCACTTTCGTCCCGCCGGCAAAGACACTGCGATCTTCAAGCATGGGGATCACGTCCTTCAGTGCAATTCGGCGATCAGGCGTGCGTTGCCCATTTATCAACGTGTGTTCGGCATCTTGCTGTTCGACGATCCCGAGTATTTTTCGGACTCGAACGTCTTTACGCTGGCTCCACTGGAAGAACTGGGCGAGGACGCGTTGTCATGGGGTGACATCGACGACATCGAAGGAATTTTGTTCACGCAATACCGCGTCGATCGCGGAGGCCGCAACGCCTACGCGATTTTCGGTGCCGACGACATTATCGAGGATCTCCGTGAACGTGGCGAAGCATTAACTATTCAGGGAAGACTGATCGACGCGACGTTCAAGATCAAGTTTCGCGGCACGCGGGCGTGGAGAACAGTCAAGCTCTATGCCGGAAATGCTGCGTGCTACACACGTGACGGAAACGCCGATACAGCCGAGCAATGGTTGATGTTGAGACAGTTCATCATCCGTTCCGGTGCAAAGGTCGAGAAGGATGCCGATGACAAGGCTTTGGCGCGCGCTTGAGGATGCGGCATCGCTCATGGAAGTTGCCGAAGTCTGGCAGCAGCGGCTTGGAACGGAGTTCGAGCCGCTGAGCCGCCTTTTCATCGCGACGAACAAATTCGCGAGTCGCGTTCGGTTCGTTGGTGATTCCGCCCTGTGGAAAGTCATCGAGTACGAAGATCGGGTCATCGCGCTAAACGAAGAGACGTTTGAGCATCGTGTGCTTCAACGCTCCAATGCGTTGCTGCGCCGAATCGACGTGCGATTGTTAGCGAAGGAGATCTGCGAATCGCTTGGATGGTCGCCTAAGTTTGAGATGCTTGGCAGGACGTACCACGTTTGTCGCATCGGCGAACTGCCGGCCAGCTTCAAGGCGTTTCCCGTCTATCTTTGCATTCGCAAGTATCCCACCGATGTGGTTCGAGCGATTGACGAGGTGGCACGTGATGCCTCGGGACCATTTCTATTTGTATTGCCGACCAATCGTTCTCTCGATACCGCCGCGACGGTCTGGCTGGAGAGAACCGATGGGAAAATCGCATCGGCTGCGGACTTGTTGCGATTGAGCGACCGGTTCGAGTTGGTCGCTCAGGACGACGCACGTTCAAAACTACAGCGAATTCTCGGTCTCGAAGTTACCGATTCGCCTCGTTAGTAATTCTGCAATACTTCCGGCTGATAGATCGACGACACTCAGGAACTCTGATAGATGAAAGGATTCCTCAGTCTTCTCAAACGGAAACGCGAGAGCAACCTCTCCGTACTGGCCGTGGCCGTATTGTGAGAGTCGCAATGCAAACAGCTTTCTTAGCTGCTCGACTCGATCTGCATTTGCCGCGATGCTATCGTTGTCACACATCCAAATGACATTCTGCCCTGGCCTTGAAAGCAGGCCAAGAAAATATCCGATGACATGCACGATACGGAGCACTTTTTCCGTGTCGTCTGGAGACCAGGAGCCGAAGCCTAAGTCTTCCATCATTTTCGCAAGCTGCTTCGGCACTTTCGCATCGTCAACACCAAACAGCGTCTTACAGTCTTTTGAGACAACAAGCGTGAAGAGTAGCCCGGTGATGCAATTCGACGCTTGGAGCCAATCGGGGACGCAGCGTCCGATCGGGCCGTATCGAAACTCTTTGAAATTGATTTCCCTGTATGGTTCAATCAGACCGTGCCGGTACCGAATTCGCTTGAACTGGTTTAACACAGGACCGAGAAACTCGTAGCCAGCGAAGACAAACGAATACGTCCTAAACTCTGATTCTTGGTGATCACCACCAAAATCCGAAGCAACAAAAATTGTCTTGAAATCGTTGTGCGCTAGATTGGGCAACCAAAGCTCTTTAGCCTGGTGCCTCTGCTTCAGATTGAATTCAATTGAATTGATAAACGGCGGTTCTTCAGCTTTTCCATCTTCGAGAAGAAAAGTGACATTCTGCATCGTTAATTCGTTTGCAACTGCGGTCATTCCTTTCATGATTTCATGTCCTCCGCTGTCGCTGGCACGACATAGCTGATGGCTAACGGCAGAACGCGGACTTCACGAATTGCGAAGCGATTGGGCAGCACTTCTTTCACGCGACGCTTTTGTTCAGCTTCCAGCGTAATCCGTGTTCGCTCGACATCTTGCCGCAACACCTGCATTTGATCTTCGATGTTGGTCGCACGTGACTTTGCATCCTCCCTGATTTCCTCAAACAGGTTCATCAGCGATTCCTGCTCTTCCTCGGCCAATTGTTCGGCCAGTTTTTGCAACTCATTGTCCCGGCTGCGGTTCTTCAGCTCGGCAAGTCGGTGTTTATAACGCCTCAAAGCCACTTCCTTGCATCCCGGCGACGCTCCACCGAAAAATCGGCTGCTTGGAAGTGGGGTCGTGCAACTGGCGACACAGCGTTGTCATCGCCTGCCGCATAATCGGGTGCCCCAACCGCATCAGGCATTGATGCCGATCGACTCGCATAATCCGGCGTCCGTCCTTCTCACGCTCGACCAGTGAACCGTCGAAGACAATCTCCATGCGATCGGACTTCGGGCCAACTGACAATGACTGCTTAGCCAGCCCTTCCCAACGCGGTGGTGGCCGAAGCCGAAAGAATCCGGGCCGATCAATGATCTCATCGAGGCTGCCGGCACCTTCAACGGTCAACGAAGTTTTCAGTATCTCGATCAGACCCTCAGCCGAAATGCCAAGCCGGTCGTCGGTGCTTTCGAGCAACTCGCGTGCTCGACGCGTGAGGTCGGCGATGTCGCCGCCGCTACTCTGGCCAAGTTCGTCGGCTTGCTGACTCTGCTCGATCGTCTGGTCGACGAGCTTGTTGACTGCATCGATGGACGTTTCACGGCCACTGAAGTGCCGCTGAATGGCTGCCTCAAAGATTCGCTCAACACTGCCGAGGTCCTGGCGAACACGCTCGACTTTGGCGGCAACTTTAAATAGAAAGTCAGAGTCTTCGTCTTCGCCGCTGCGGAAGTAATGGATATGAACGTCACGCATTTGCCCGTGGCGCGAGACGCGGCCATTTCGTTGTTGCAGCTTGGACGGCGACCAGGGGATGTCATAGTGAATAATCCACCGACATTCCTCCTGCATGTTGATACCTTCAGAGGCGGCGTCGGTCGCCAGCATCAGTCGGACCGGTGCAGCGGCATCCTCGAAATCATTCTTGACGCTTTCAAACTCTCCCGCGTTCATTCCGCCGAACAGCATCCGCAGCGTGTTCTTGTCGAAGCCAAGTTGTTTGAAACGTTCTTCGAGATAGAAAAGTGTCTCTTTGTATTCGGTGAAAACGAGCAGGCGTTCGTCGTCGCGGAGATTGCCGTCGACGAACAGATGGTCCTCGACCCACTGAACCAATCGGTCAGTCTTCGAGTCCGATCGTTTTGCAAGCGTCCCTAGCTTAGCTTCATCCTCGACTGTTTCGCGATCGTAGCCGAGTGCTTCGAGTGCTTTGCCGACGTTGTCTTGAAGCTCATTCGTCAAGCCACCATGCTTCCGAAACCACAGACCTCCGTAGCGGGCCGTGTCGTCTTCGAGCACGCTGCGTTCTTCGTCACTTTTCAGCTGATCGTCCGCGCGTTGAGCGGAGACTTCGGCCAATTTGAATAGCCCAAGATCATCTTCCTCGGATTCTTCCGGTTCAGGTTCGACGTGACGCCACCACGTGCGAGCAAATGCCAGCGGACACGAGAGCAGACGCTTGGTCAGCAGCGAGTAAATAAACTTACCGAGCCAACGCTCTTTGCCCGTAGCTTCCTTCAGGTCCTCTTCGCCTTGGTTGCGATACTTTCGCAGGGCCGCATAGAGAGCGACCTCTTTGTCGCTCAGGTCGTACTCCAGCGATTCGGGTTCATGTTGATGAGCGAACGGCGGATGAAGTGAGTTGGCATTGATATCGTCTTTGAGTCGTCGGATGCGAACATCGCGAAGCGCACTGCGAGTGTTGTCGTCGAGTTCGTAGTGCATTTGGAATCGCACGGGATCGAGCAATTCGAGTAAGCCCGTAAAGCTGACCGTCTTGCCATTGTGCGGCGTGGCCGACGCGAATAGCCGGTGCTCGAACAGGAAGCGGATCTCACGCAGCATTCGGGTCCGCTGGCTGGCCCGGCTGCCGCTAGACGGGGCGAAGTGATGGCATTCGTCGACGATCAACAAATCCCATGGTGCGTGTGCGAGAACTTGACCCTCGTCGTCGCCGACCTGGGACGCCTGCATGAATTGCTGCAGCACGTCAGGCATCCGCAGATAGTCCATCGACGTAATGACTCGGGGAAACGCTTTCCAAGGATTCGTGTCGATCCCCATGCGGCGGCGAAGCTGGAACGTCGAGTCAGAGTCGATGATCTCGAAGTTCAGGTTGAATTTGCGTTGCAATTCGATCTTCCACTGCCGTTGCAGCATGGCAGGGCACATGACCAGAACGCGGCGGATGCGACGACGGAGCAGTAGCTCTTCCAGCACCAAGCCAGACTGAATCGTTTTTCCCAGTCCGACGCCATCGGCCAAAAGCAGGCTGACTCGCGGCATCGAGAGCGCTCGGATGACCGGTTCCAATTGGTACGGATGCACCTGAATCGCTGAATTCCAAACGCCAAGAATCGGCTCGTCCTTGATGTCGTTTGTTTCGCGGAGCCGATTCAACCGCGTCCATCGGTGAGCATTGACGAATGACTGCAGCGACACCGGCAGATCTGGTGGATTGGCATCCACTCCCGGCAACGATGTGCTGCCAAGGACTTTCGCGGTGGCCTCGACCTCCCAAAGCACTTGTTCCGATTCGGGGTATCGGCAGTCGTCGAGGTATTCGACTTCGACGATGTGCAAACGTCCTTGTTTTCCACGTGTGTCGTAGGGTTCAACGGCGCGCACTGTTGCTAAGCGATTGCGAACCTGCACCGCCTGCCCGACCTCTGGACGTGTCGCATCCATTTCGACTGTCGACATGTACGTTTGCCCCTCCGCGTATGGCTTGAGCTTTGCCTTCAACAATGGTTGACCAAAAAGTATGCAAAGGATAGCATTTCGATGACGCGTCAACAATCAGCGAGGCATGTCCCAATGCAATTTGGCCAGCGAGTTCGGCAAATCCGTTGCGCACGACAGCTCACCCAGCGTGAATTGGCTGAGCAACTAGGCGTGAGCATCTCGTACATCAGTAAAGTTGAGAACGAGACATTGCATTTCGGCGACTATCCAAGCGCGAAGTTCATCCACAAGTTGTCGGAGCAACTGGAAGCGGACGAGGACGAATTGTTGCTGTTGGCAGACAAGGTGCCCGACGATTTGCGCAGACGCATCCGTGAACATCCGGAAGTGTTTCGTTTGGTTGCGACGCTGGATGATGGTTCGCTCGACTCGCTTGCGAAGGAACTGTCTGGCGAAGAACGACCGCGAAGACACAGAACAACCAGTTAACATTCACGGAAAAGTAGTGGGCTAGGGATGCCAAGGAGCGGAGGCGAAGCAGACAAGATCGGCAACCACTACGAGTCGGTGTGGACTGTTGACGCTTTAATTAACTTGCATCGCGGCCGCTACAGCGAGATGGAGATCGAGTCTTTTGGGGAAGATTCCGCTGGCGTCGAGTTTCAGGCGAAAACCGAGTCCGGCACGGTTGAATTCCATTCGCTCAAGCGTCAGACACAGGCGACAGAATGGTCCATCACTGTATTGACGCGGCCGGATCGGTCTACAGGACGCAGTATCCTCGGCGATCTCGCGGAAAAGCTTGATCGACATCCATCCGCCCGGCTCAAGTTCATCTCGGCGACCGGAGCGAATCAACTAAGAGAATTGGTTGATCGCGCAAGGAACGTTGCGGACGCTTCTGAGTTTCGGTCGGTGTTATCGGAGAAGCTGTCAAATCAGTTCAACGTTATGGTCCGCAACCTCACGGGCGGCGACGAGGCCCATTGCCTTTCAATATTGAAAGCGATCGAAGAGATACCGCGCGGTCACGACGATTTGATTCGGTCGGTGGACCAACGGATTGAAGAATACTTTCATCGTAATAACGGCGATGAGATGATTCCGGCTGGTCTCAGGCGAGAGCTCGCCGAGTTTGCAATCCGCAACCTTGGACGCAAGCTTGATACCGCTGACGTCCGCCATCACGTTGAATCGCTTGGGTATAGCGTTCGCGACTGGAAAAATAACAAAGGAATACGAGATCTCCAAAAATCAACGAATGAGTCGTACCTAAGCGTCGCGGAAGCCGAGCTGATCAATGGTGGGTCAATTGCTCGCAGTGAGACCGAAGTCGTCCTGGGGCACTTCATACGCTCCGAGTGTCGAGGGGTCTTGGTCAAGGCTCCGGCCGGTTTCGGGAAGAGCTGTTTGATAGCTCAGGTGGTCTCCGGCTTGGTTGAGAAAGAAATCGAATGCCTTTGCATTCGGATGGATAATTTCCAACCGTGTCAGACGACCAGGCAGGTCGGAAAACAACTCGATTTACCCGATTCACCGGCGCGAATACTCGCTGGTATCGCGGATGGGGATGCTTGCGTTTTAGTCGTCGACCAGCTGGACGCGATGAGCCTAGTGTCGGGTCGTCACTCTTCGATGTGGGATGTTTTTCAGCGATTGCTGGACGAGGTCGCCAGTTACCAGAATATGCACTTGCTTCTCGCATGTCGTGACTTTGATCTTGAGCACGACGCGCGACTTCGTGGCCTTGCGAATAAACTCAGTGGGTTCGAGCAGGTCGCGATTGAGAAACTAACCCGCGAGCAAATCAATGAATCGATTGCTTTGGCCGGGCATGAAAAGGTCGGGTTAAGTGACAGACAGTACGAGATCCTGTCTTGTCCGTTTCATTTGCTTCTGTTCCTCGAAGGAGACCCAGCCAAGCCTTTCTCGACGAGCCTGGAGCTTTACAACGAGTTCTGGGATCGCAAACGATTCAAGCTGAAGGAACGCCTTGGCCGCGAGGCAGCATGGGACGAGGTGATCGAGTACCTAACACGGCGTATGAGCCAGGACCAACTGTTATTCGCGCCGAGCATTGGTATCGACCAGTTCAGCGACGATGTGAAGGCGATGGTGTCGGAACATGTGTTGGTTCGGTCTGGTGAGAGCTTGCGGTTTTTCCATGAGTCGTTTTTCGACTATGCATTCGCACGCCATTTCTGCCGCTCCGGAGATAGCATTGTCGACCTGCTTGAATCCTCTGAGCAGCATTTGTTCCGCAGGTCGCAAGTACGGCAGATACTTGCATTTAGGCGTGGTTCTGATCGACAAC
The DNA here is from genome assembly GCF_007860125.1 of Rubripirellula tenax. Lineage (NCBI taxonomy): Bacteria > Pseudomonadati > Planctomycetota > Planctomycetia > Pirellulales > Pirellulaceae > Rubripirellula > Rubripirellula tenax. Next base: position 593,174 of record NZ_SJPW01000004.1, on the reverse strand, counting down.
GCTACCTCGCCGACCTGAAGGAATTACTGGAAAGCGAAAAAGTGCGGTTCCACATCAAGCGGATGGTGGCTTCCACGTTGGGGCAAATAGCCGATCCGCAACGTGATGAGTGGCAAATCATCGAACCGTATTTTTTGGAGACGGATCTGTCGCGATACGTGTCCGTCGCGTGTCGAGGGCACGTTGGTTGGTTCGACGTGCTAAACGACCACGGCTATCTGAAGAACTGGCTCGCATCTTCCGAATCGATCTGGAGCAACTCGGCTACTTGGATCCTCGAATCTAGCGACCTGCACGACGACAGGTCGGAGCAAATCGCTGCGTTGATTGCGCCATATCGAGGCAAAGGTGGTGACTGGCAGACACGGCTTCATCGAATCATGTCTTGGGGTATCGCTCACAAGAGCAAAGCGATGAGCGACATCTATCACGCCATGATCCGTGATGGTTCGTACGACGACTATCAAAGCCCAACATCCGGAGATAGCGATTTCTGGACACAGCATCACAATGCCGAAAAGGAATCACCTCGATTCTTGATCGACGTGCTAGCGACCTGGTTCGAGAAGACTGCAACAGAATGCAACGACGGCAAATCCGACAAGTTCATGGATCGGTGCAAGCTCAACCACTCTCGCAGCGGCACAACGATCATTGCAAAGGCCGGCCAAGACGAACCGACATACTTTGCCCAACGGATGCTGCCAATTGTTCGCGATGTCGTACTCCAGTCGCTGGACACCACTCGAAAAGACGGGAGGGACCGCGCATGGCCATACATCACCGGTCGAACAGACTATTTTGACATCGACGACGTCACACTGGACCAACTGGCTGCTTCCCTCGGGCATCTCGCAAAGGAGAAGCCGGAGCTACTGCGTGAAATCGTTGGCGATTTGCCGGCGACAAACAGCGGCACGTTCGCTTACTTGCTCCTGAGAGCATGGACCGAGAATGCCGGCGAATTCGCAGATGAGTGCGCTGAGTATGTATTGCGAAACGAGAGTCGTCTGGACATTGGTTCGGGAGGGCGAATCAGTTGCATGGCCTTAATCGCTATTTCGCCACATTGCAGCGACGAAAACCTCGATGCGATCGAGTCGTTCATCAATGGCTATTGCGACGCACATGAACGACGGACGCCGCAGATCCGTGGACGAGATGAGCTCTACCTGCTCCGATGTCTCGATGCCGACCGAACTTCGGAAGCCACCAAAATGCGGATCGAGACGCTCGAACGGAAATTCCCCGACCTTCCCAAACAGTCGTTTTCATCGGTGGAGTCGTTTGGTTGGTCAGCTGAGAAGTCGTCGATCCCAGAGGAGAAGACTTCGCTACTGAAGGATGAAGAAGCGTTCCGCTCAGACGTCCAAAAATCCATTAAGAATGCAGCGGTGTCAATCGCTCACGCGGACCTTTCAGACATCGATACTGGGACGCTATTGAATGAAGCTCGCACGGGAACCGAAGACATGCGGCGGAAGCTTGCGTCAGTCTACGCTCACAACATCGACAATGAGCATGTCGGTGAACAGTGTCAGCAGTCGCTGGTGGCTTTCTATGACGACTCGTCTGAAGAAGTCCGACAGCGAGTTGGCATGGCGTTCAGTGGATTGTCAGGTGAATTTCTTCGAGAGCATGAAGCTAGCTTGCTTACATTCATTGCATCCACAAGCTTTGAAACTGACCCAGAGTCTCTATTGAGGTCGATGGAGCAGTCATCAGTTGAGTTGCCCGAAGTGACGTGTGCTGCAGCTGAAAGGGTGCTCAGCTTTCTCGGCGAGGAAGGAACGCACATCGCCTACCACGGGTCAATGATTGCTCGCTCTATCTCCAAACTTGTCGTCCGACAATATGAGCAAACGAAGAGTGAGACCATGAAAGTGCGATGCCTAGACTTGATCGACAAAATGGAACGTGTCGGCTACATGGGGATATCAGACGAACTTTCGAGACTAGAGCGTTAGTGAGTGTTACCTGGAGAAGCTGCCAGATCTGGCGGATCGTCGACGGCTCAGGCGTCCAAATTGGTTTGTCGAGGGCGTCGTACCAATCCATCCAAGTCATCGAGAGTTTTTTCGTTGGCGGTTTGTGTTCAAAGCTTTGATGATGCGTGTCGGCGAGGGATTTTGGCGGGTTATGAAGTCCGCCTAGCCCGATTGTCGAATTACCCAGAGACGTTTCATGTCGTCTTTTGCTGGGTTATTCGCAATTTCCGCCGCCAGCCCTTCACCCGAGACACCGGGGGGTAGAGACCTTTTGAAAGGAGTTCGGTTCCCTCAACTTTCCGGACTTGGTTCAAAATTTTTTGACCGCCGGGTAAATCAGAAGGCCGGCGATGGTGCTTTGCACTGTCGCCGGCCTTTTTTCGTGTTTTACGCCCTTTTTTGCTGGGTAAAACGCGTTCCGGCCAGCTCTCTGGCGTCTCTGCCGTCGGCCAAACAGAGACACTCTGTTTTCACGGTCCGCCCCCGCCTCTGCGCTCTCTCGGACCGAACTCTCGCCACTCTCTGTCTCTGTGACCTTCGGCTAATGTGATTTTCCGAGAAACAGAGACTCTCTGTTTTGAGCGGGTTATGTGGGATGGCAGGGTGTGTTCAGAGCCCCATTGCGAGAGTGCTGAGAGCAATCAGCTTTCGAGTTTCTTGGAGTTTTCCCGCGTGGGAAAACTCGCTATTTCACGAAAATTGATTCCCGTTCTGATTGGGCGTCATCGTTTATCGACGCGGTTGCCGTCTCGGTAACGCTCGACAAGGTGGTACGGATGGCTCAGCTCGGAATTGTCGAAGACCAAGACGTTCGGCAGTCGCTCGATCGCCCGAGCAAGATTGGCTCGCGTGCGTTTGAACCTTGCACGCAGTTTTGCGTCCGGAACGTCGTGGCCACCTTGGCTTGCCCGCATTGATACTCGCTGGATCGATGTGGCCGCGTCTTTGATGCGAATGAAGATCATCACGACTTCGTAACCGCGCGACACGTATCCGGCCAGCAAATCGACCTTTTCGCCGACCGGGTCCGACAAGACCGTTTCGAAGACAAAACTCTCGCCACGCTCGACGAGAGACTCTCGGATCGCCGCTGCCGCCTCGGCCGCTTCATACGGGCCGATGTCCAATTCAAGTGCGATGTCATCCGCGTTGACGAAGCGAAGTCCGCAGTCGGCCAAATGCGACGCAAAGAACGTCGACTTGCCGGCACCGTTGGATCCGGCAATCGCGATGATGATCGGTCGTTTGTCGAGAGACTCAAAGCCCAGCATCACTCGTCGGCCGGTTCGAATACTCGATTGACAAACCGTCCAATCGTTTCGGTGCCATCTTCATCGGTCTTTCGAAGTAAACCTGGGCGATCAGCTATCGGTTCAAAATGTGGGAACGGTCGCGTGTTGAGGTAATCGCTGACACGCTGCCGACCCGCCGGCGAATCCACCTCCGAAATCGCTTCGGACAATGGCCGCGCCGCCCCCGATTGGCGAAGTGCCATCGCTCGATCGCCACGCAAGATCGGCTCGAGCGACTTGCCCAGCGCCGCCCAGAATTCGATTTGGCCGGCAATGCTTCGCTGCGTTATCTCCGCCGATGCTCGCGCGTCGCAAACCAATTCATCAGAAAGCTTGACTGGTTGTCCCATGGTTTTTCTCCTTACATTGCCATGGTAGCATAACGCTACTCATGGTTCAACTTTCCGAAAACAATCCATGCCAATTACAAGGATCCACGATGCAAGTCAAAGAAGCGATCTACAACCGCCGCGCGATCAAGCAGTTCGACGCCGACCACCGGATGACCGCGGCCGAAGAAAAGGAGCTGCTCGAAGCCACCATCCAAGCCCCGACCAGTTTCAATATCCAGCACTGGCGGTTCGTCATCCTTCGCGATCCGGATCTGCGAGCGAAGATTCGCAAGGAGTTTGGCAACGACCAAGCCCAGATGACCGACGCTTCGCTGCTCGCTCTGTTTACCGCCGACATGAAGGCGTGGCAGAAAGAGCCGTCGCGTTACTTTGCGAACGCTCCGAAGGAAGTCGCTGAGATGTTGGTCGGATGGATGGGGCCGTTCCACGAGGGCCGCGAGTGGTTGCAGCGAGACGAGGCTCAACGCAGCATCGGGATGGCGATGCAAACGATGATGCTCGCCGCGCAAGGCATGGGTTATCAGTCGTGCCCGATGATCGGCTTCGACATCGAAGCCGTCGCCAAGCTCATCAACTTGCCCGACGATCACGTCATGGGACCGATGGTCGCGATTGGCAAAGGGACCAAGGACGCATGGCCGAAGCCTGGGCAACTTTCACTCGATGAATTGACTATCGAGAATGGGTTTTAAACTTAATGAACAGCGAAAAGAATCTCATGGCCACCAGTAAATTCCTGAGCCTTGTTCTCAGGCATCAACCTGAAGTCGTCGGAATGCAACTGGACGATGAGGGGTGGCTGGACATCAATCAGTTAATTTCCAATGCCAATGAACGAGGCAAGGCTTTGTCTCTTGAGTTGCTCCACGAAGTCGTCGCAACAAGTGACAAGAAGCGATTCGCGTTAAGCGACGACGGGCTGCGCATTCGTGCTAGCCAAGGGCACTCATTGGCCAACGTCGATTTGAAACTTGACGAAGCTAAGCCGCCGCAAACGCTCTATCACGGAACTGTTGCAGCATTTTTGGAGAGCATTCGGGCGACTGGGCTACAAAAGCGATCCCGAAACCACGTCCACCTTTCATCCGATGCAGCGACGGCAACCAAAGTAGGTTCACGACGAGGCAAGCCAATCGTTCTCCAGATCGACGCTGCGGCGATGCATCAACAAGGACACCTCTTTTATCTTTCAGCCAACGGTGTTTGGTTGGTCGACGCTGTGCCACCGCAGTATCTGACTTTCCCTACGTGAGCGTCGAATGAGCAAACTGGAAGTCGCTCAAGGAAATCTATTGGACCAAGACGTCGACGTTATCGTTAACGCTTGGAATCGAAACATCATCCCCTGGTGGCTGCTGATTCCTCAGGGTGTCTCAGGAGCGATTAAGCGCCGTGCTGGATACGCTCCGTTTCGTGAGCTTGCTAAGCACGGGGCAATTCCGCTTGGCGGCGCGGTGCTCACCACTGCGGGCGATCTGCCATTCAAGGCCATCATCCACGTGGCCGGCATCAGCATGTGGTGGCGGTCGAGTGAAAGGTCGATCCGAGATTCATGCCGCAATGCAATCGCGTTGGCGGAGGAAAAAAATTTCACCTCGATTGCATTTCCACTAATCGGTGCTGGCACAGGTGGAGGATCGACTGTCGCTGTTCTTGATATGATGAAGGACGAACTCGCGGCTGTTCGCTTCGCGGGTCGAATCGTCATCGTTCAATTTAGGAAGACCTGAATGCACCGGATTGTTTTAAATGAAAATCAACATTGAAGTCGGTGATGTACTCGCAGTTGCCGCTGATGTGTTGATTTCTACCGCTAACCCATGGTTGAATCTTTCCGGTGGCGTCAATGGAGCAATCCTTTCAGCAGTTGGGCCGACGATTCAAGCGGAGTTGCACGAACACTTGAAAAGCAAAGGGCTCTCTGCCGTCCCTGCTGGAACAGTCGTCCAGAGCGCTGCCGGAGGCCTGCCGTTCAATTTAATTCTACATGCGGTTGCGATTGACCCGTTCTACGACTCTTCCATCGAACTCGTCCGCAAGACCGTTGTCGCCGCCTTAGATCTCGCGATCAAGGCTGGCGCGAAGACGATCTCAACACCGACCCTGGCCACCGGATATGGCCCGATGTCGATTGCTGATTTTGGAACAGCGGTGGCACCGCTTGCAGGTGAACCTCGGTTCGATGGTCTTACGTTGACAATCGTGGTCCGATCGGACGAGCATCGATCCGAACTTTTGGAAGCGATCTCAGTGACTCGGGATCAGGCGTGAAGGAAACGGCATGAGGTACGGTTTCCTTTTTCTGTTGTTGTACCACTTTCCCTTGGCTGGCTTCAAAGCCGTTTCGATGCGGATTCCATTGATCTACCCGTCGATCCGCAGTCGCTTGGACTTCGCGAAGTCGATTTGCGAGACAATACTTCTTTCTGAGGGAGTACCGCCAGGCGGAATCGCTGGCCCGCGCCGCCCAAACCAAAGCCCGCCGAGCCCGCCGGCGGAAACTGACCCGCAAATAGTTCTGCCGAACGCTTACTAACAAACCACTGACTATCCGGCGTCATCGTTAAAGCCGCTAATGCAAGTCGATGAACAGCGTGGAATCTTGCAAGATTCGCTCAGATCGGCTGGCGAACCGTCTCGCAGTGTGCGATAAATGTTCGTGTTAACGAAGCGGACTTCGCACTTGCTAGTGCCCTGGCTTGTCGGAGTTTCGCGGCGGCGTAGGGATCGGATTGTTGCCCCCAATCCGATCCCTTGCCCGCCATCGAATCTTCAGGTTGCCCTGCTTCAGCATCGCTCTTGCACGGGACGCCGCTCGAAAAATGTTGATTTTTGGGATCGATTATTTCGGACACGGATGGGCTGGTTTGCAATGGGCTGGATGGAGTGATTTTATCGGCTAAGAAGGTGATCCGCTTCATCCGGAACGGTCGTTCTGGTGGGAACGTGTCACGAAGGTTAACGAAAATGCAAAATCAGCCTCCCGACGTTCCGATTCACTATCAATCGTCCTTCGACGAAGAGAAGGCATCGATATTGGCTGCCGTGTTTGAGTGGCACCATTCCGAGCACAGCCAACCGCTGGGTCTAGATTCATTCGAGTCGATGGTCGCGATCAAGAATTTAAGTCGGGTGATCACGTTCGAAAATGCCGCCTTTCGCCGCTACATGCTGAACGAAAAATCAGCCGTCGGATCGACACTGGATAGCCACTTCCTGCCCCACCTCGTGAAGACGTCGACCGATTCCGACCGGCTCATTCTCGACGGAGTCATGAACATTGAGATTGAGCATCTCTGTCGTTGGGAAAACGGACGCACAGTTACGATGCGAACGTTCAAGCGTCGGCTCGATGAACTGAAAAGCCCCAACTACGCGATCATCGTCATCTCTCGCGCGAAGGAATTCGTCGGTTCAACGGAAGCGGAAAAACGAAAAAGTTTGAACGAAGTCTTGTCGGTTCTTCTGGGAATGGACGAAACGGATCGTACGATTTGTCGCGGATATGTCATGGGTGATTCAACGAAGGAGATCGCCTCGCGCGTCGGGCTAACGACCAAGGCAGTTGAAAACCGTCGTCACAAGATCATGGACCTGATGGGCGTTCAAAAACCCATCGATATTGTGAAGCTCATGGTTCGCCTGGAGGAAAACGGTCTTATCGACGATCAGTTTTAGGCTCCTCTCAGACAGGGCGTTCGCCTTGGTTTTCCGAACCGAGCAATTCTTCAACCGCAGCCTGGATGCCCCGTCGAGGATCTCGGGAAACGGCTTTGACAACGATACCTGGAAAAGCCTTCAACGCCTCTTCGACCTTAGCTAGCGCTAGTTTGCCAGCACCTGAATCACTTTCCGGGAGTAGGGCAAGCAGTTCCGACTTGCCCTCTACCCTTGCAATGACTTCATCAGCCGTCAACACTTTGCTCACCGCAGACACAACTTCGCGAAGGGGCCACTCCTGGTCCGAAGGCACTTTTAGACTGAGCAGCGTCGCAGGATGGCCGAACTTCTGGCATCGGATTTCTTCCGCGGCCGCGTATTGTTCCCATCCGGCTTGGCTGAGCGCTCCCGATTCGCGATCCACTAATCGCGAAACATCCAACCGAAGGTCGCTTCTCGCTTCGGCAGACGATTTGAGTTCTGCGACGAGGCAAGTGCTTAACAGCCGACCGATCAATTCGATCGCGTGCTGTTCCTTGATCAACTCATCACTTTGAGGGAGTGGATCAATCGCGCACAGAGTGCCAAATAGCTCTCCATCGGCATCCTTCAACGGAATCCCAACGTACGCGCCGATTTGCACTTGGGAACCTATCGGTGCTGCTGCGTACGCAGGTACATCGTCCGACCGAGGGGCGATGCAAGGTCCTCGTCCAATCACCATTTGCGAGCAGAAGGAATCAGCCCAGCGAAACACGGCACCTGGCTTGACTCCGTAACCATGGTCTTCAGCGTGCAAAACGATCCAGTCATTCTCTTCGGTACGCGTTACCATCCACAATCCGAATCCGTATCGGTTGTGCAGGTACTTCAATACGTCAGCGGCCGCGAGTGCGAAGGTCGGATAGGGCTTGTGTGCGGGCATGATTTGATTATCGAAGTGAGACACCATGCGTGAATAAATGGGGGCAAGTATCGTTGCCGGAACGGTCCTTTGGGTGCCTGGCACAGCCATGCCAGACCCGAATGGCACGGTTTGACGTTTTGGCCGTGTTTGACGCAGGTTTTTCTAGGCGGCGACATTGGCTTGGACCTCGTCATGATACATCGCTCGTGGCTTTCTTGTAAGCGTTCGGCGGGGGCTGAAGTTGGTGAGCGGTAAAGCGGTCCGCTACGCGCTGAACCAGTGGCAACCGCTGATCGTGTTCATCGAGGATGGCGGGCTGCCGATTCACAACAACGACACCGAACGAGATCTTCGTCGTCTGACGATCGGTCGCATGAACTGGTTGTTCTTGGGCAGCGAGGTGGGTGGTGAAGTGGCGGCGCGACCGTACACGCTGACCGCCATTGCGCACCGACACAACCTGGACTTGTGGGCATATCTGGAGGACGTGCTGCGGCGTCTTGCCGGTGGCGATTCTGACCTGGACGCGCTGCTACCGAACGCCTGGGCAACCACTCATCCAGACAAAGTCCGCAGCTACCGCGAGGCGGAATCGCTGGCCCACGCCGACTAAACCAAAGCCCGCCGAGCCCGCCGGCGGAAACTGACCCGCAAATAGTTCTGCCGACCGCTTACGTTGAAGTTGTCGGGATAGTCACTCATGGCTTTCATATCTCGCTGCCGCGGCTATCTAAATTGAATTGTAAAGCGAATTTTGCATCGATTTGCCATTATCCACAACTCGGCCTGCCTGCTCTGCATAAGTAACCCTGAGGGTGCCAGTTTCGTCTGGCTTGGTCGGGTTTGAGGCTTTTGTGTGGGAGGTGCGAATGGCGGGTGCGGCGGTCAGTACGGCGGATCAAGTTCAAAAAGTGGCGGCGTTGTTGGGCGTTGCGGTGCTGCGCTGGCGGGACCAGCGGGAAAGTTCTCAAATTCTCTCAAACTCTCTACCCGAACGGCTTGAGTTGCGTTCGGATTCCTCGCTCTCTGTGACCGGTCCAAACGACCGGGCATCGGGTCCGGCCGAGACCGGTTCTCGACTCCAAGTGGGAGAAACAGACGTTGTGCGAGGAACAAAGACAGAAGATCGCGACGCTGATTGTCGAAGCGATCTGGCGACAGAAAGTAAAGATTGCCGCTCAACAATCGGGCGCGATCGAAAAGTCCAATGTGGCGAAGAACAACAAGAGCATCAACAAGCCGGAGGTGAGCGATGAGTCCTAAAACGAAATTGCAAATCGCGGGACTTTCGGACCTGACGATCGGCGAACTCACGGCAAAGTACGAGAAGCTGTTCGGCGAAAAGTGCCGATCACGAAACCGACGCTTCGTGCAACGTCGCGTTGCCTGGAAGCTTCAAGCCGACGCCGAGGGCGGCCTGAGTGAACGAGCTATCCTGCGAGCAACGGTGATCGCCGGCGAGTCGCTGATTCGCACGACCCCACCCCGGCAACGAGCGCAGGAAAGCGAATCGACGACGGTACCAAACAACTGGGATCCACGGGTGCCGCCGCCGGGGCAAATCATCGAGCGCAAGTACAAAGGCTCGATGCTGAGAGTGCTCGTGCTAACCGAAGGTTTTGAATACGAGGGTGAGCGTTACAAGACGCTTATCAAACGTCGTTTCCGGATTCCCGTCGATCAAGATCGCGTTGCTGAACGCCGGCCCGGATTGACGGACTTGATTGTTCATCAGTCCCAACTTCGCACCCAAGTGCAGCAACGTGTTGCCGCCGCCAAGATCCAACCCAACACCCGCCTGCGGGCCGAACGCGTCGTTGGTCGCTTCGCCACTTGCCGTCTCCTCGATCAACGGCCCGAACCCAGTGTCCAAACGATAGCTTTCTGAAAACGAATCGCGGTAACGCAGGTAACGCAAACCGATCATCCAGTGCGAATCGATTTCGGATTGGCCGCTGAAAAAATTCCACTCGACGTTGTGAAGCTCCGCGTCGTAATCGATCGTCGCATCCAAATCGGGCAGCGGTGCGACGTTTTGCAGTGTCGCGGACGACTCCCAACCGTCGGTGCCGAAGTAGCTCAGTTCGGTGCGAACGGAATCCAACAGCAACGTCCCCAATCGCAATCGGGGTGCGACTGGCAAGCCGTGATCGAGCGTTTGAGCGACCACGACGGCGTTGTTGCCGGGATCCAAAATCTCGGAGCGAAATTCGCTGCCCGAATGGGTTAGCCACAGGCTATCGACGCCGACCCAGAACAACGATTCATACCGACGATCGGCGAGCGATTGTCCCATGCAAGCAGGATCGTCGCTCAAGCGATTGCACGGCGAATCGCCCTCGTACGAAGGTTTCGATTGGGAATCATCACAACCACGATCCCAGGCATCCGCCGGCAACGCGGCCAGCCACCACACCGCCACTGCGAAACAAAACCGACTGATTCGTTGCATCACAAAACCCATACGCCGTTAGAAAGAAGCCAAACGGCCCGACCATGGTTTGGTATCGGCACGGAAAAACCCGCACATTGAAAACGACCGATTGAATTGACAAAGTCAACCCAGATTGCCACAGCCGGAAAGCCAGCCAGGCGACGCGCCCACCTTACTTGCACTGGTTGTGCAGAAGTATTAGATTCTCGGTTGCCTCTCAATCAGCTTCGGTCGCGGGTCGGCGTGCCGGATGCTTGGACAAGCTTTTCGCGTGCCTGCTATGTTTTCCGACCCATCCCTCACGAATTCATCCGATCCGTTGGCGGATTCGCTTTTTGGCGAATATGCCCGCATGTTGTTGATCGGCACCGCAGGCTGCTCGGCGATCGCTTCAGCCGTTCGGATCGGCGTCGATTCCGGCTCGCTGATGCTGGTGCTGGGTAACGTGTTGGCTCTTGCCAGTCTCGTCAGCTCGCGGTTCCCCTCGGCCGTTCGATTGACGGTGTTGGTGTGTTTCGCAGTGTTGTTGAGCTGGACGACGATTCAGCAAGACACCCCCGACCGTTGGTCGTCGCCGATGGTGTTCTTCTCGCCCGCCGTGTTGCTGGCGAGTTTGGTGATTTTGGCGGTTCGCGAATGCGTCGCCATCGTGCGAGTTCAAAGCCTGCGAGTCTCCTTTCGATCGGGGGCTGTGATGATCGGGATTGCCGGCGTGCTGGTGTACATGATTGTCCTGCCCTCGATCGATGCGTTTCTGGAACAGTACCGCGATCGACCGAGCAGCTACACGATCGAAGAGTTGACGGCGCTTGAACAATTGCGAATTCGCAGCGCCAAGTTCGCCGTGTTCGCGATCTTTACCTACTTCGGTGCCTGCGTGGCGAGTTTCATCAACGTGGTCGCCGCCAGTGCGCCGCGTGGTGAATCCATCGCCTTGCGATCCTCGGCGTGCCCGAAGTGTGAGACACCGATTCGACGAACCGACAATCTGCCGATCTTCAGTTATCTCAACTTAGGCGGTCGTTGCCGCGCCTGCGCGGCCGACATTCCGATTCGATACTTTTGGGTTGAACTGATCGGAGCAGCGATCTTTGGGCTGCTGTTCTTGTACGAATTGGTCACCGGCGCGGCCAATGTTCCCGGAGCCCCACATTACCACTATGCCGGAATTTTGTGGATCATCTTGTACACGAAGTGGCCCGTCATCGGTCTCTACCTCTATCACGTGGCGATGTTCAGTTGTCTGTTGATGTTGGCCCTCATGGATGTCGACCGCTTGCGTTGCCCGAAGTGGTTGGCTCGGTCGATGGTGATCGTGCTGGCCACGTTGCCGATCGCCTTTACGGGACTTCAACCGGTCGCGTTTGACGCTCAGATCCCGATCGCTTTGAGTCAGGCGATGCCGACTTGGTTGGTTCAGGCCGTGACCAGCGTGTTAGGTGGAATTACCGGTTGGGCACTGGCAATTTTAGTTCAACGTTTCGCGAGCAAACGCATCCAGAGACGTAAGACATCGCTTTCGTTGGCCGCCGCGCTCGTCGGCATCACGCTGGGCTGGCAAGCGACCGTCACGATCGCGTTATTCTGCCTCATCGCCGCTAGCTTGCTTACGCTGCTAAGTCGTTGGAACGGCGCAAAAATACAGTGGTCGGCGACATCGATGCTATTCACAATCGCGATGCTGCATCAACCTGCCTGGAAATGGCTTGCCGCGTTGTGGTGAGCCATCTAACGACACTCGTTGCAATGACCACGCAGTAAGATCTCGGTGACTTCTCCGATTTTCTCGCTCGCCCTCTGACTGCCTGCAGTCAGCTTAACATCGTCCAAGCATGATACGGTGCCACAGTCGACACACAAAAAGTGCGGGTGTGTGTTATCGTGGTCGGCAGAGGTCGCCTCGAATCGCCAAACGTGATCACCGACTTCGGTCCGCCGGACCAAACCTGCTTCGACCATGTCATTGAGATTACGAAACGCCGTCGCCTTATCGACACCGTTGACGGCCAGATGATCGGACACCACCGCGTGGGTCAACGGCGTGTTTGATGCGCGGAGCAGTTGCAAGGTTGCCATTCGCGCCGGCGTGGCACGGAGCCCTGCCTCGCGAATCGCCTGCTTGACCGGGTCAAGCGATTCGTCGTTCTTGGTCATTTGGATATCTCAGAAGGAATCATGAACGCTTCGACTATACCCAATTGCAAAACGTTTGCAAGTAATGGAGATCGTCAGGAGCCTCACGCTCCCACAACAGCAACGTGTCCGTGATCGTCGCAGTGATCGCCGTGCGGATGGTGCAAGTGCCCATCGACTAAGTAATCAACATGGTCACCGTGTGGCACCGCTTCATGGCCGCAGTTCGGACCGTGAACGTGGCCTGCTTCGTGTCCGGTACAAGAGTGAGCCGGGGTGCAAACGTTCGGATTGGCTTCGCTGACTTCCAAAACATGCTCTTCGACTTGTCCGTCATCGCGGACGTGGTGCATGTGGCCGTCGTGCAGATAATCGACATGGTCACCGTGCTGGACGCCGGTGTGTTCGCAGTCAGGACCATGTTGGTGGTCGTGATGGGTGTGTAGTTTCGACATTTGCTTCAGTTCCTTAACGAGAATCAGAGTGAGAAAGTTCCATCGCGTGCATGACCCCGTTGGTCACCAATCGCGATATGTGGTCATCGGCGAGCGCGTAGTAGACGTGCTTGCCGTCCCGCCGCGAGCGAACGATGCGTTCGCTTTTAAGCAGTCTCAGCCGCTGTGAAATCGCCGGCATCGGTTCGTCGAGGGTTTGGCACAGTTCCGAAACGCAGCATTCACCCGCTTCGAGCAGAATGAGCAATCGCAGTCGCTGGGGATCGCCCAACGCCCGAAAAATCGCCGCCGCCCGCTCGCAAGCTTCCGCGTCTACTCGCATCGCCAACCCACGATGCCCATGCCCGTCGCAGCTTGGGGACTCGTCAGCCGGTACAGTTGAATTTCGATTTTTAAGTTTTGCCATTGGTTTCACAGTTGCTTACCTATGCAAGTATACGATCCATCAGCCCGACGTCAAGTCCCACGCAGGCAATTCCATTCGAGACTCGCACCCCTGAGCCATAACGAGATACAGCGAGGTGACGCGGAATCATCCGTCACCTTATATGCACAACCAATGCAACAGCGTATCTTTTGCGGTCTGTTCTCGTTGCCTGTTTGGAAATTCGATGTCGACCGCCGCCTTGTTGATTGTCTATTGCCTGCTGATCGCGGCGGCTTCGCTCGCCGGTGGCAAGTTGTCGTCGCTATTGCGGATGACGCATTTGCGGACGCAGTTGCTAATGAGCGGCGTCGGGGGATTGATGATCGGCATCGCGCTGCTGCACTTGCTGCCGCATGGTGGTGAGGTGTTGCGATCTCACTCGCAGGCGGGTGTGGGAGTCTTGATCGGTTTGACGGTCATGTTCTTGCTCATTCGGCTGTTCCATACCCATGACCACGGCGTCCCGGTGACCGAAAATGGGGACGAAGTGAATGCCCAGCCCGATCATCAACATACCCATTGTGATCACGGTCACTCGCACGATCACGGCGACGTGAAGGGGATCAGTTGGGCGGGGCTGTTCTTTGGTTTGCTGCTGCACACGCTAGTGGACGGCGTGGCACTGGCCAGCAGCGTAATCGCTGACGCTTCGCATGGTGCTTGGCTGGGACTGGCGGGACTGGGTACGTTTTTGGCCGTGCTGCTGCATAAACCGCTCGATGCGTTCGCGATCATATCAGTGATGAGCAAACAGAATTGGCCCCAAGCGGCACAAAACGCAGCGAACCTAGCCTTCTCGCTCGCCTGCCCTATCGGGGCGTTGGCGTTCTACTTCGGTGCGACGACCTTTGCTGCCAACTCAGGCGTTCTAGGCTGGGGACTCACGATTTCGGCCGGTTTCTTCATCGGCATCGCACTGGCGGACTTGTTGCCCGAGGTGGCCTTCCACGATCACGATCGCGGCAAGCTCACCACCGCGTTCTTGCTCGGCATCGCGATCGCCGTCGGCATCGAAAACCTGCCCGGTCACGATCATGGCACTCACGAGCCAGCGCATTCAGAACACTCGCACGATCATGGTCACGATCATTGAAGCGATGTCGAGTCTTTATGCGGAGCCAGCGATCCCGACACCGCCCGATCGACTCCCTTAATAAATAATCTCTCCGTCTAAATCGAACCGCCGTATACTTGCACACGCATTGCAGGTGCGGTATATTTGCTTCGGTCGCTTCGTTTCCTGGAGAGTGAGTGATGGTTCGATATTTGTTGACGGCATGGTTGGGTGTGGTCGGTTTTCAAACGTTCGCCGGTGAGCCTACGGTTCAGCCACCCGTGCAGACTGTCGTGGTTGCCGATTCGGCGTCGGCGGCTTTTTTGGAACCGTTGCCAAACGGTGTCGCATTGGGGGTGCTGATTCAAGACGATTCCGAGGACTACGAAGTCGTCAACGCTCGCGCTTTCGCCATGCGTCACGCGACATTTGTCGTGTACGACAGCGGTCAAGAATCGCCGCTCGCGGCTTTGTTTCTTGAGCGACTGCAAAGGCACGGAGTCGTCGCGATTGATCTGCGGAAAATTGCATCGAATAGGTTTCATAACGCGGACGCCCAGCGAACGCGAGTCTCCCACTCACTCCTCACCCAAATCGCCAATCAACCCTAAAGGATGATCTCAATGAACCAAACCAAACTTCTGCCCGTTACCGTCCTGTCCGGTTTCCTTGGTGCCGGAAAGACGACGCTGCTCAACCATATTTTGACCAATCGTGACAACCTCAAGGTCGCCGTGATCGTAAACGATATGAGTGAAGTGAACATCGACGCGGCGCTCGTGAAGTCGGGCGATGCAAATTTATCGCGGACCGAAGAGCAGCTCGTCGAGATGTCTAACGGCTGCATCTGCTGCACCTTGCGTGAAGATTTGCTGATTGAAGTCCGTCGGCTCGCTCGCGCTGGACGATTCGATTACCTGTTGATCGAATCAACTGGCATCTCCGAGCCGATGCCGGTCGCCGAGACGTTCACGTTTGAGGACGAAGAAGGCGATAGTCTGTCGTTGGTCGCCGACCTTGACACGATGGTCACCGTCGTCGACGCGGGTAACTTCATGAAGGACTTTGGTTCGTGGGACGATCTCACGGATCGCCGTTTGGGACTGAACGAAGACGACAAGCGAAACATCGTTGACTTGCTGGTCGATCAAGTCGAGTTCGCTAACGTCATCATCGTGAACAAGACTGATTTGGTGTCGCCATACGACATCGAACAACTCAATCGCATCCTGCGGCAACTCAACGCCGACGCCAAGATTCTCAACACGACCGAAAGCCAAATCGAGCTGTCAGAGATCATGGGCACGGGTTTGTACTCGCTCAGTGAATCCGAGTCTCAACCGGGTTGGCTCGCGGTGCCACGCGGCGAAGAGGAAACGGAAACCGAAGAGTACGGCATCTCGAATTTTGTTTATCGCCGCGACCGTCCGTTTCATCCCAAACGCTTGACCGACGCCCTCGATGGTGACATGGACGACGGCTTGTTCACCGGTGTGCTGCGCAGCAAAGGTTTGATGTGGATCGCGTCGCGTCACGACTGGGCTTATGACTGGTCGCAAGCCGGTTGTTCGATCCGCATGGACCCGGCCGGTTTTTGGTGGGCCGCCGCGCCAGACGAACAGTGGCCCGACGACGAGGAAGTGGTCGCCGAGATTCAATCCAAATTTGTTGGCGCGCATGGCCTCAAGGAACACGGGGATCGACATCAGGAGTTGGTGTTCATCGGCAACGCGATGAACCAAGAACGAATCATTCAAATTCTCGATGACTGTCTGCTAACCGATCTGGAATACGTGCAAGGGCCAGAGCACTGGGCAAACTTTGAAGACCCGTTGCCGCCGATCGAACTGGAAACCGAAGACGAACTCTTGGAAGAGGAGGCGGTGTAATGTCACAAGTGATTGAACCTCGTTCCGCTTCAACGCCTAGCATGCCGCCCGCTGCCAGCCCGTCTCGTTGGCAAGACTGGTTCGGCATCGTCGCGTCGATCGGCTGCGCGATTCACTGTGCGGCGATGCCGTTTGTGATCTCGTTCTTGCCGGCTTTGGGGCTGAGTTTCCTGGCTGATGCAGCCTTTCATCGCTGGATGGCGCTGGCGTGTTTCGTGATCGCGCTGGCGGCATTCGTTCCCGGCTTTCGCCAGCACCGTCGTTGGATGCCCGCCGGGATCGCGGTCGTCGGCATTTCGCTGATCACCTTTGCGGCATTCGGTTTCGCGGGCGATTGTTGTGCGGCTTGCGAGTTGCCTGACTCGTCCAGCGTTTCTGCTGCTGTCTGCACCGATGCATGCTGCGAACTGTGCGCGACGGACGCTGTTACGGAGCAACAATCCCCCGACGTCAGCACCGCAGGCATTGCCATGGCGTCTTTCATGTCACCAGAATTACTCGTCCGTCTCGCTCCCTGGATCACACCCTTGGGAGGCCTGTTGCTGGTCTCTGCTCACTTGCTGAACCGTCGCTACGGATGTTTGTGCGGTTGTTGTGAAGCGAAGCCGTCTGCCGAGGCGACTGCGTAATGCTATCCCAGCCGGAAATCTTCGACGTCGTCGTCATCGGTGCGGGAGCGGCGGGTGTTGGTGTTGGCATCGCACTCAAGCATGCCGGGATCGAGAAATTTCGGATTCTTGATCGTTATCGTGTTGGCGAATCGTTCGATCGTTGGCCCGCGGAAACTCGGTTTATCACGCCGTCGTTTCCTACCAATTCGATCGGAATCTTGGACTTGAATTCAGTGGCGATCGGCGTGTCGCCCGCGTTCAGTCTGGAAGTCGAACATCCGACGGGTCAAGAGTACGCAGCACACTTGCGAGGTGTCGCCCAGTTCTTTGAGCTTCCCGTCCAAGAGAACACCGATGTGTTGTGTGTTGCCAAAGTCGGCGACGAGTTTCGCATCGACACCACTACGGAGACGTTGCGAGCCAAGCATGTGATTTGGGCGGCGGGCGAGTTTCAGTATCCTCGTTTGAACGGGTTTCCGGGCAGCGAGTACTGCATCCACACGGCGACGATCCCCAGCTACGAAGATCTGCAAGGCGATGACTTCATCATCATCGGCGGATAGTGGTCCATACCGGTCACCTGAACGGACGAGACTTTCCCGGGCTCGATTCTTCCAGGCCACTTCACAATCAACGGGACGCGAGTGCCGCCCTCGAAGATCGATCCTTTGCCTTGGCGAAAGGGAGCGTTGGACGTTGCGACGCCGCGATTGTTTTCGAGTCCTCGCGTGGAAAGGCCACCGTGATCCGAAGTCAGAATGATGGCTGTCTTGTCCGCCACACCGGCTTCCGCGAGCGCCAGCATGATGCGTCCAAGCGAATCGTCTGTCTTCTCGATCATGGCGGCGTAGGTCGGGTTGTTCTGGATCGTCTTCGTCATCCCTTGTCGGTCCCGAACGAAGTCGGCATCGTCGCGTTTTCCGCCCGATGCCAAACCCGCTTTGCGAAGCTTCCTGGAATACTTTTTCGTGATCTCCTCGGGTGCTTCGATTGGAGTGTGAACGGCGTAATGCGCCATCACCATCAAGAACGGTTTTTCCTTCGCGGCATCGATGTACTTCACCGCTTCGTCGGTCATCCGATCGATCAGGTTGTCGCCCTCTTTGCTTTCGATGGGGTTCTCGACGGAGTGACCTTTCTCGACCGAAAACGGATGGAAGAAGCTGCCCGTTGCACCGGCCGACCCCGCATGAATGACGGTCTCGAAACCTTGCGCTCTCGGATCTCCACCCTCGTGACCGAGATGCCACTTGCCGATGTAGCAGGTTTGGTAACCGTGTTCTTGCAGTGCTTCACCAAAGGTGACTTCGCTTAGCGGAAGATGGTGTTCTTTGCCTTTGCGTTGGTCCGACTCGTATTGGACACGTGCTGGGCACTTCCCCGACAGCAGCCCCACTCGCGAGGGCACACAACGGGGATAGGCTGAATAAGCATCGGTGAACCGCATTCCTTCGGCGGCCAACCGATCCATGTTCGGCGTCTCGTACAGGCTGCTGCCGTAGCACGAAAGATCGCGTGCGCCAAAGTCATCGACAAAAAACAAAACGATGTTGGGCTTGTCGGAATCCGCGCCGTCCATGGTTGCGTGTTGGAAAAGCGAAGCCGTCGCCACCAATGCAAAAACGAGCAGTCGATTGATTGTCATCGCGTTATTTGTCTGATTGAAAGTAAGGGAGAAGTTCCCGCTGAACAATGTAATCAGACGTTCGCAAGCTGCGGTCTTGGCGCAGAAACACGGCGATCGCAGCGGTGAACGAAAAGCAAGTCCGTTGCATTCTCAGGACTTGGCAAGCGAACGCTGCTTGCGTCGCCAATGCATCCATCCACCTAGCGACGCAACCGCCATCAGCGCCAGGGAAGATGGCTCGGGAACAGCCGTTGCCTCGGCCGTGATGGAGAATCGGTATCGGGCCGGGCCAACGCGAAAGTTAGAGGTGTCGCCAGTGTGGCCAATCGTGAAGGTGGAAATTGGACTAAAGGTCGTGGCCCCCGTGATCACTCCGTCGGCGGATGTACCACCGCTCAGGACGGCTGTCTCGTCTGCGCTATTGAGCTGCGAGAAAGCGATCCGATTGAAGCCACCACCGGTAACAGAACCGGTTCCGGGATCGCCAAGGGTTAGCGATTGGCTCAATAAGCTGAACGTCAACGTTTCGTCCGCAGCATTCAAATTACCGGCGCCGTTACCAGTGACGCCAAAGTTGCCGTCATCCTGAAAAGCAACGTCGCCATTTCCACCCGCGGCTGCCACACCAAACGAAAACGTCAAACTATCGTTCGCGGTTCCGTCAGCTGCGGCGTCAATGCCGCTGATCGTGTACCCATAAGAACCATTCGGAGTGTTTGCACCCGTCGAGAAATCCAATGTGATCGTCTCGAAGCCTGTCCCACCATTAGTGATCTGGGCAACCGTACCATTGTGATTCCCCTCGAACACAAGCACGAGATCGCCCAAGACGTTGGCCGGACTGAAGGCAACAAGTCCGGCTAGGATGGCGCTGAGACTGAGCAAAGGTTTTTGGAACATGTGGTAACTCTCGAGCCTGGCAGGTGCGGTCAAATGATGTTCGGCGTTGGACCACCTCCGCGGTTAGAAACGCCGTACCGGGCCTAATTCCGGCATCAACACGATTTTTTGCGGGAATTGCGACAATTTTCTTCAAGATTTCCCACACGGGCATTTTTTCAGGACTCTCTTCTGCCCAATGTCGTTTCATCAGGCCGTTTGGGGGCGGAAATGCAGCGGACTACTCGCGGCGAAGCGATTGCTTGAAATTCAGCAATTCTTTTTGGACGGCATAGTAAGACGGCCGAGGGCTTCCGTTCTTGTCAAACAGGTTGCCCTGCCGGTCGGGCCGCTGCGTATCGGAGTCCCGCATTTGCCACGCGTTCCATGTCACGACGCCGCCGCGACAGTGCGAAAGCAACGTTCGGATGATGGCCGCGAAGGTCGCCGCTTGGGCGTCGTGATCCGCGTCCTTTGTCCAAACCGTGTTTTCGGTAATGTGGAATTCCAAATCGTGTTGGTGTGCCCAGGTGATCAGTTGATTCAGTCGTTGCATGTTGCCGGCGTCCTTTTCGAAGTCGGAATCGACGTGAGCCTGCCAGCCAATGCCGTCGATGCGAACGTTCTTTTCGCGAAGATACAGAACCGCGGCACAGACCTTTTTCCACGCTTCGGGCTCCATGTCACCGTGCTGGTTGTACAGCAGCTTGACGTTGGGGGCGTGCTCCGCGGCGATCTCAAAGGCTCGCTTGATGTAAAGCGGCGGACGTAGCGGATGGGTTTCATCGAACCCGATTTGCGTCCAAGGATTCTGCCATTTCCCAACGCCTTCTTTGGGGCCGAACCATTCACCCTCACGCGTGACGGTTTCGTTGACGACATCAATCCACTTTACGTGATCGTGGTGTCCGTAGCGTTTGCAAATCTCCGTGACGTACTCTTCCATGACCTGACGCAATTCGTCTGGCGTTCGATCATCTTCTTCCGCCCACGCGGAACATTGCGGACTGACACAGGCGTGCAGCCTCATGATCTCGCCGCGTTCCTGGCATCTCGCAATCCATGCGTCCGGCTTTTTCCATTTCCAAACGCCCGGTTCGGGATGCACACCGGCTTGCTTGAAGGCGTTCGCCGGCGTGATGAATTGGAACTCACGATTGAGAATCGTTTCCGCCTCGGTTCCCAACAATTGAATGCTGGAGGTGCCACCGATGATCAGCGGGAACGATCCCAGCGGTGCGATCTCTCGCAGTCGCGGACCACTTGGTGCTTCAAGAACCGGAGGCTCCGCGTCGGAGATCATCGAGCGATTCTTTTTGTCGTTCCCTTTCCCTGTCTTTGGCGTCTCGGCACCAAGCGTCGATCCGAATAGAACCGCCAACGCGAAAGTCGCAGCCATTCGGCAGACGCTGTCCAGCTGCGACGCCTTGAAGGGTTGGAACATCATCATGGGAAGACTCTTTTCTGTTTGCTTTGGAATTCAAGCCGTATGTTCAACGACGACTTGGCGTAGAGGACAACAGACGCTCGCAACCTTGGGCATCCGCTTTTAAATGGTCACTTAATTGACGTTGCACTTGTTCGTAGTTCACGTCGTTGATCAAGTTCCGGGTTTCCAACGGATCTGTCTGGTAGTCGTACAGTTCCGACGCGACGACATTGCCGTTCTTGTTCAGCCACAGCGTGTAACGGTATCGCTTGGTTCGGTACGAATACCCAATCGCACCTTTTTTCTTGAACACGGTCAGAGCGCCATCACGCACCGATTCGGTGGAACCGTTGATGACCGCTAACAGGCTGCGTCCGTTGATTCCGCTGGGAACGGGGATTCCCACAAGGTCGCAAAGTGTTGGGAACATGTCGTTCAGTTCCGCCGGTGCAAGCGTTGTTGGTACGGCGGTGCCGCGGTGAGGCCGGATGATCAGCGGAACGCGTGTGGCCTGCTCGAGCGTGGTGTGCTTGCCCCAAATACCATGGTCGCCAAGATGAAATCCGTGATCGCCCCACAATAGGATGACGGTGTTGTCCGCTTCGCCAAGCCGCCGCAACTCGGAAACGAGTCGCCCGACCTGGGCATCGACGAACGAAGTGCATGCGTAGTAACCGTGGATCAGTTCACGTTGAAGATCACTTGGGATCTCGCCTTCTGATGGAACTCCCTCGTAGCCGCGTAACTCCTCGCTATCGTGAAGCGCGTACTCGCTGTCGTTTTTGATTCCGACTTGATGAACCGCTAATTGAAAACGATCACGTTCGTAGAGATCCCAGTACTTCTTTGGAGCGATGAAGGGCAAATGCGGCTTCTTGAACCCCACCGCCAAAAAGAACGGCTTGCCAGACCCACTTAGTTTTCGCATCAGTCGAATGCCATTGTCCGCGATCTGTCCGTCGCCCAAATCGCTATCGGAAACGTCCGGCGCCAAGGTCACCTGCTTGACATCGTTGAATTCAAGCGATGAGTACTTGGGGCTTACGAAGGGAATCGACCAAGACGGCGCGTCGAGCGATTTCTTGTTGTCGACACAACGCGGATCGTAGATTTTTCCGGTGCCCGCGCTGACATACCCTTGGTTCTTGAAGTGTTCCGAGAGCGTCAAAACACTCGGGTTCTTGGCTCGCATGTTGGTTTTCAGATCCATCACGCCGACCGCTTCGGGGCGCAAGCTGGTCATCAAACTTGCTCGGCTGCCGCCGCACACCGGCCATTGGCAGTGCGCGTTTAGAAAAACCGTTCCCTGCCTCGCGATCTCGTCAATCGAGGGGGTGATGGCGGTTTTGTTTCCGTAGCACCCCAGAACCGGCTTCAGATCGTCGATGGCGATGAACAGGACATTGGGGCGTTCCTGCTGAGCCAGCGCTGTCGTGCCAATCACCAAACCGAGAACCAATGATGTCCATCGTGCAATCATTTCGCTTCTACTAACACTCGAAATTGGTCGATGAAATCCGATGGCTCAGAGGCTTCTCGGCCGTGAACGTGCAACCGGAATGTGATTGTTTTTCGATCGGAACTCAGTTGAAGCCTATCTGCGAATCGGTCGTTCCCTTCGATGGAATCTTCCAGTCCGGTATCCCGATCCCCAGGATATTCCGTGTCAGGATTCAACAATGACGCGTCCATTCGTCCCGGTGCCGCCGCAACGATTCCGACAACGGGATGCGTGAATGAGATCTTGCCCTTCGCGACCAACGCTTGGTTCGTGCGGCGGATCGAGCGTGGTGCCGCAAGATGAACTAAGAACGTATCGACCAGCGTTCCGGCCGCGATGGTTGCCCCGTTCGACTGAAGGGTTGCCGGTCGGCCGGGTCGATCGATCGTCACGGGCAAATCATCCCCAAGCCGCACGGACTTCTGTTCTGCGAAAACGGTCGCCCGGCCAATGTCGACCAACTCGCTTCTGACCCGCCGCACGGATCTTGGCGAAGAAACAAGAAGTTCGACGTCACCGGAAACGTTTGGAAGGTGATCGAGGTCTTCGATCTTCTCCGCGAAACGGCTTCGGTTTGGTGCCATGAATTGCGGGACGCTATTGATGGAAGCCAACAAGACCGCCTCGCCCGCTTTCAACGTTTGCCCTTTCCGATCACCCACCCGAATCGTTTCCGCTTTGCCTTCAAAGACGTGGACCTCCATTGCTTCGTCTTCGCTGGCGATGATCCCGATCCGCGTTCCCCGGTCAACAACGGTTGCCCAAGGCGTCTTCACGCGAAATTCCGATGCCGATGGAGGAACCGACAGGCTAAGTGAACCGGAATGAAGCGTTGCTTCGTTCACACCATCGATCGAGAAAACGGACGGAGCTTGGACCAGCAATTCAGCCTTGTTGTCGTATCGCAAACGCACCGCACCGCTTACCAGCGAGTAATGAGTTGCCGACAAGCCTTCGCCGGGTTGAACTTGCCGACCGCCCGACCATACCGGCTGGTGAGAGTCGACGAGGGTCGCGTAAGTCGATGCCGTACTCGGTCTTCCGAAGCGGATCAAAACGAACACTAGCGTCGCGGCGATGCAGGCCATCGCGCCGACGCTGATGACAGTCTTGCGAGCGGGACGAAGAGGCGAAAGACTTGGCTTCGCGGATTGAACCAGAACAGGCGGAGCCGGACGCGGAGCGATTGGGAGCTGTCCGACCACGGGCGGTAGCTCATTGGCCCAATCGAAAGTCTCGTCGTCAGAGAGACTGGCGCCAAAGTTCGCCGCGGCCTCCGATCCTGAATCCGACTGCATCCTTGCGATTTGCTCCAGACCCGAGCACAGCGCCATGAACCGGCGGTAAAGCTTCATCGCGGCTGGATCCGCCAGCAGCGTTGATTCCAATTCGGCAAGCTCCTGCGAGGAAATCGTTTCGTCGCGAACCTTGCCGAACAAAAACAGAAGATGCTTCGACGCGCTCTCGGACCTCTTCATGCGACACCCGAAATTTCGTTTTGCACGCAGTTCATCAATCTCGCGTAAAGCGTCTGAAGCAATCGGCTCATCCGCGTGTCGGTGTATCCGATCTCTCTGGCCAATTGCCGCGCGGTGACCCCGGGCTCGTGCCGTTTGATTAGCAAATCCCGATGCGGCTGTTCGATTTTTTCCAGGCAGCCGTGCAAGGCCTCCAGCGAATCGTGGCTGTCCGTGTCCACCTCGGCAGCCTGGGTCAATGCGTCGACTAACTCCGTGGAGAAGCAAAGGTTTTGCCGCTTGTGACTCTCAAAGTGCTTTAAGATTCGATTGCGAGTAATTCCAAACACCCAAGCATCGATCGATCTCGACGCGTCAAATCGGTGCGAGTTCTCGATCGCGATCACAGCGACTTCCTGCAAAATGTCGTCGACGTCCGATGGATTGAATACCATCGACCGAATGAATGCGCGCAGCTTGGGCTGAGAAAGGGCAAAGTAGCGAACGATCTCGGCGTTGCACATGACGACGGCAGAAAAGACGAAAGAAATGGTCGACGGATCAACGGGGCTTCAGCGGTGGCGGTCTCGCGGCAGTTTCGCTGCATCTGCAACGCGATTACTTCCCACGGCAAGAACCTTTTTTGCGAGAATTCTGCTCCAATATCCGTTTTTCTGATTTCCGAGGGGCGTTCGTGGGCAAATCTTATCCATTGTTGATCGACGCAGGTATCCCGAGCGTCAGCCTGGACATTCGCGACCCTGGATTCTTTCAGGATTCTTTCAGGATTCTTATCCGGCCTACCAGCGGATGCACGATCGCTGTCCGGTTTGGAAGCGTCCCAATAATTGTTGAAAGTTGAAAGATGGTCTCCCGAGGGGCAGAATCTGCCCTTCGCAACTTTTCAATTTTCGTCGGCTGCAACCGACGGGGAGACCATCATCAATGAAGCTAATCTTTTGGAATCACTGGGGCAAGTTTCGGCAGCTGAAACCGGACAGGTCTTTCGCGACTTCTTGCGGGGTCACGTGCGTGAGATGATCTGTGAAGTCATGGCCGCCGAAGTCACTGAGCTGTGCGGCCCCAAGCACGATCCATCGCCAAGCGATCACTATCGCGCCGGATCGAGTTCAGGTCGCGTGCTCTACGAAGGCGAACGCGAAGACGTCGTCCGGCCTCGAGTTCGCCAGAAGTCGGGTGACGGTTCCACTGACGAAGTCGAGCTGGCCACGTACCGTGCTGCCAAAGACCCTCAGCAGCTGCAGGCACAGATTGTCCAAGCGATCGTCTCGGGTGTGAGCACTCGCGGCGTTGAAGAGATCAAGCCGAATTCTCCCGGTGTCAAACGGTCGAATGTTTCCTGGCTTTGGCAGGAAGCGGGAAGCAAGTTTGTCGAGCAACTGCGAGCCAAAGATCTTCGCGGTGCCACTTGGTGTGCGTTGATGCTTGACGGCATTCGTTTGAGCAAAGATCAGACGGCCGTGGCGGCACTTGGGATCGACAGCGAAGGCCGCAAGCATGTCCTGGACTTTGCGTTGGGCAGTAGCGAAAACTTGGAAGTTTCTCGTGAACTGATGAGCCGAATCGTCAAGCGTGGTTTCACCTGCGAGCATCGCTTGTACGTCATTCTCGATGGCAGTGATGCCCTTCGCGGTGCGGTCGTTGAGTTTTTTGCCGACGCCGTCATCCAGCGTTGCTTGGTCCACAAGGAACGTAACATCAAGGGCAAGCTCTCGAAGCGTCATTGGGGCGAGCTAGCACGTCTGTTCACACGTCTTCGCAGCGTTCAAGGGATCGAAGCTGCCCAAGAGGTCTTTGGTGAGCTCAAAGCGTTTCTGAAACCGATCAACGCCGAAGCGTATCGGAGTCTGCACGAAGCCGGTGATGACCTCTTAGCGTTGCATCGTTTGAACGTGCCCAGCACGCTTCACCGCTCGCTACTGAGCACCAATGCGATCGAGAATTCGTTCTTGAACACACGTCGCAAGCTCGGCCGCGTGACGCGATTTCGAGCAGAGACCGATCAAGCAAGTCGCTGGCATTCGTATGCGTTGCTAGAGGCCGAGAAAGGCTTCCGCCGAATCTCCGGCCACTCGTCATTGCCCGCACTCATCGTGGCCCTCGCACGCCCACCAGCCAATCCCGAGTAAACCGTCTTCGCCCCTCCTGACTTCGCCTACGGCGAAGTCAGGAGGGGCGAGCTTGTTGCAAACTCAAACCCAAATACCTACGTTTTCACCAGAGAGACCATCAAGAGTTTCAACAACGAATGGGACATCCCCGATGCTTCCCGAACGCGAGTCCCAGACGACAAGATTGTCCCCGGCAACGGTCGGAGCGACCGCCACCACACGACTGCCATCGGGCGATAACGCAATCTGGACAGGATCAGCCGACATGCGTGGAACCTCATCGAGGGACTGCAGCACGACGGTCGGCCTGAGGATCGCTACGTTGGCTTGGTCGGTTGTCGGCGTCGAGCGTCCGCAGCCAGTCAACATCGGCAGCCAACAAAAAGCTGTCAGTAGATAATTACGAAAAGTCACTTTGCGTACGCCTTTGATGAGGCAACAGAATCAGTCATGATTCTCGGCATAACGCTAGCGGCCCGTGCCGTTCGTCGCTGGTAACCGACAAGGATTAGCGCGACAAGGAAAGTTGCGATAGCGGGACGGCGACAGAGGTGCATGACTCAATCCTCCCGCAGGTTCATGGATTGCATTTCCATTTCTTGCTGCATTTCCTGTTCATACTGCGGAATGTCATTCGGTTGGTACTGCTCAACTGGTAGCGGCTGATTCTGGTCAAAGATAAGTAGTCCCCCGATCAAAAAGATGACGAGCAAGATCGGCACAAAAATGCCGAGACAGTCCGCAATTGAATTCGCAAGCCCCATTCTTTTGGAAGCCTTCCGAACCGAAAACCCGATTATCACAAGGACAGCCACACTGACCACTGCCACGATGATGAAGAAAGCAATTACCTTGTCAGGCAGGTGAACTTGGGAAATCATTTTCAAACCGATCGAGCAGAAAGATGTGCACTCCTATCTATTAGCGTCGATCTGAACTCAGGATGACGGCAACTCTGCAAACTTTCTTGCAAAAAGTTTTTGCGGTACTTTTCTAAACTGTGTCGCGATCCCATTCGCATTTGTAGGCTCTTTCATAGCGTAGAATTCAAGCGATGGAAGACCAACCATGCTCGATCCAAATCAGCCTCCAGTTGCAGAACATCAATGCCAGCCAGTACACCAGCAGGCGAGTGCTCAGAGTGTCGACTTCCGTCCGGCAATCATGATTCAGCGGACCACCAACGTCACGACAAGAAATTTCGTATTCGCCGCCTGCACGTGTTAGCTGATGTGATGTGGCTACTGGGCGTCCTGCTTCTCTACATCTGCTCGTGGCCCGCTTGCGAGTTCATGATTCCCGAAGACCGAAAAGTCGTCTCGATTTCCGAAGACGGCAGATACCTCGCTACGGTCAGGAGTCCCGCAAAGCTGGTGAAAACGTTTAGTGGACGCGTTGAACACAAAGGCGATCAGCCTCCACAGGGCCCCATCGAGATTTGGGATGCTCGAGGCGGGGCAATGATTCAGTCCATTAATTGCGGTACGGATATCGTCGGTGCGGTCCATTTGATGGATCATGGAAACCTAGTCGTTGTATCGTTTCATGATGGAACCGGCCGAAATTCCTACATCAGTACTTGGAATAAGGGCACGACGCAGACGACGATTTCGCGTATTCGGGGAACGCTGCATAGCTGTGCCGACGTCGATGGCACCACGATCGCAGTCGTCATGGAAAACTTTTCTGGTGCAAAATTGATCGATCTACGCTCTGGAAAAGAACTGTCGCAGTTCGCGTCGGGCCAATTTCAGATGACCGCTCTCAGTTCGGACGGATCTCGGGTCGTCACGGTGGAAAGAGGCATCGAGGACGGTTACCAAATTCGAGTATTGGAAACGGGCACTGGGAATCAAATCGGTTCCTTTCTCGAACCGAACTATCCGAAAGCTTTCACGTTATCTCCGGACCAAGAGACTTTGTGGATCGTCGTCGCGGACGACGCGAATTTCGAAGTATCGCTCCATGGATGGGACATCGAGTCACAGCAGCGACACACCTCGATCACTCCTGCCTATAAGTCGCAATCCCATGCGATACTCAGGTCGGCCTACAATCTGACATTTCTGACGCCGTCCTTTCTGCAAGTAACCGCCGCGGGGCACTATCCTGCCCTGATACAGGTGCACGAAGAATCGATTGAGATTGTGGACGCAGACACCAGTGGCGACCTGTTTACCGACGATGGATCGCTGCAAGTTTCGATGGAGTACGATCCCGCTGGCAACGAACTGCTTATCGTCAGACGCATGGTGGAACGTGGCGAGGTCTTTCGCCTGGCGACAAGCGGACTACTGCTGGGGTTGTCACCGGACATGCGTTACGTGGCAATTCCAAAACTCCAGACGAACGGTTTATCAGCGTTTCGTGAAAGGCTCTCTGGTCTGCTCCAGTCCCCGCCACAGCATACTCCGCGTTCAGCTCGCGAAATCCACGCGGTGGATCTTCGAGATGGAACATCCCGCCTTGTCGGAGTTATGCCACGACATCGATTCAAACATTTTGTAAGCGACGGATTCATCGATGGCGGGAAACGAATCCTGATCAATAACTACATTTGGGAATTCCCAGGGCATCGCCCGTGGGCAATGATCTTGCTGTTGCCTTCGCTTTTGGTCGTCGCCATGGTCTGGACGGTGAAGCGGTGGCGGCACGCAGAACCATGACCAAATGGCTGGCAAATTGCTGCCAGGAGTTGGCATTTGCTCACCCTCAGCACTCGTCTGCACGAACCTCAAATCTTCCAAATTGACTTCTCATGCGTGGCACACTCACTTCACTGATTCTGGTAACCGTCGTCGGTTGTGGAGCGAACGAAGTCGCTCACGAGGTCGAGATCCCGTCGCACCTAAAAGCTCTACAAGAATTGGGAGCGAGCGTTTTTGGTCCCGAGACTGACGGTACCTATTCCGTTAACTATCCAAGTCCTACCGATGATGGACTGGCACACCTCAAAAAGTTGACCAACATTCGCTCGCTCAAGCTTGGTGGTGGTTCGCTCGAACTTGGTCGTAACGCGTCCATAACGCCGGTCATCACCGACGCTGGCTTCGAGCACGTTGGGAACCTGACCAGTTTGAAACGGTTGGTCATCTACGGTGACATCTACGTCAACGACGCGGGCTTGCAACACCTCGGGAACCTGACCAACTTGGAGTCTCTTACTCTCCGCGGTGAAGGAATTACCGACGCTGGCTTTGAACACCTAAAAGCCCTGACTGATTTGCGGAGCCTGACCCTTGGGGGAACCAACGCAATCACCAACGCTGGCTTGGTACACCTCAAGCCGTTAACTCGACTTGACTCCCTGGCGCTCTCAAGCAACGAAATCACGGATGCTGGCCTGTCTCATCTGCGAGATCTTTACCCCTTGCGCGATCTAATCCTCGTCTGCCCAGGAATCAGCGGCGCTGGGGTGGAACATCTAAAGCGGCTATCCTACAGCTTGGAAGATCTCTCTCTTTCCAACAAGATTTCTGACGTCGGGTTGGAGCACATCGGGAGCTTTACCAGACTTGAGCACTTAAGCCTCACTGGTAGTGAAATCACGGACTCTGGTTTGAAGCACATTGGTACTCTAACCAACCTGCGATCCCTAACGCTCCGGAGCGATCAAATCACCGACGCTGGTATCGAACACATCGGCAACCTGACGAACCTGTATCGCTTAAGCCTTACCTGCGGCAACATCAGCGACGCTGGGATGCAGCATATCGGAAAGCTGACAAACCTGCAGACTTTACATCTCGGTAGCGATCAGATTTCCGACGTTGGTTTGGAGCATCTCAAGGGTCTAAAAAACTTGACGAGTATGTCGCTCAATAGCCACTCAGTCACGAAAACTGGAGTTGAAACGCTAATGTACGAATTGCCGAAGCAGTGCTCCATTCAAGTATACGCAGAAGGACGTGATCGCTGGTTGTTTTATCGAGAAGATTGATCTGAGACCACTTCATCTGGCATCATTCTGTGCACAAGGCCGATGCAAAACGACTTGGCGATTTGATCAATGACGCGTTGTTTTGCGTGCCCCGCTTACCACAAGAAAATCAAAGACATCTGCACCTGTTCTTCTACAGTCTATCTCGCTGCGCAAGTTCCTTGATGAGCGCGCCGGAATTCGCGTCGAGCATGACGACTCGACCTTGGCCTCCGACCGCGATCAATTTGTTGTCCGAAGAGATCGCCAGTCCTTCGACCCAGAAAGGAGCTTTGAACTCGTGAGAAAGCGTTTCAGTCTCAAGGTCAATGACTTGAACCAATTGCTCCTGGTTGGCGACCACAAGCAGTGAGCCATCATCCGAAAATGTCCCGGCGTTCGTCGGCCCAACGGTTGGCAAGTCCGAAGCGTCATCAGGGTCGCCATTCGAATCAGATAGACTCCACACTTTGGAACCAAATACGCCGCCGGCCGCCACTTTGGTGTCATCTCCGCAAAATGCAACAGCCGTCACATCATCGCCTCCCATTCTCGGGTCCCAGGATCGAATGAATGTCGAATTGGCGTCCATTGGAATGGGCCAAATCTCAATCGCTTCCTGACGCCTTACCGCCAAGCGTGTTTGGCTCGCTGAAAATGCGGCACTGATGTATCCATACTTCGGCGGCGATTCAAATACTTTTGTGAAAGTCGCCAAGTTCCAAACCGTGAACGGTGCCACCAGCGAATTGTTTCCGTACCCAGCGTTTCCACATGCCACCAAAACCTTCCCGTCGGCTGAAACCGCAACACTCGATATCCGATGGTCACTATTCCGGAATTCCTCCGTGCCTTTTTCCCTATTGAAGACGGTGAAACCGCCACTGTTCCACTGGTCCTCATAGCAAACAATCAAACTCGCCGAATCGGGCGTGAATGTGAGTGATAGAACCTCCCGTCCACCGTCCATTTCTTGTAACAGTCTGCCTGATTGGACATCCCATATTCGAACGCCGCGATGAGAATAATCAAACTCTATCGCTGTTGCTAGGTAGTTGTCGTCAGGAGAGAACACCAGTGACTTCACCTGTCCCCCATCGTACGCATAGCCCTGCAACTGCTGCTCGTGCGTTTGCTGAAGCTGGCTAGATCGTTGCTGGTCGATCGAAACTTGCCAAGCGAGCCCAAGCATCGCGACCAGAATGCTCAGGGCTCCAGCACCAAGTGAATATACAAATCGAGTCTTCGTTGAAGGAGGAGCGGCAGATGGTCCAGCACTGCGCAAATGCCGTAGCAGGAACAGCAAGCCGATGCTGATGCCAAACAACACTGCACCAAGAAAGACCAAGTAGACTCCGAACTGGCCGATCGTCCCCTCCCCGAAGAATGGCTTGCGATTTGCAGATAACGCAGCGACGCAAATCAGGACAACTCCAAGTGCAGCAAGGCAGCCAATCAAGCACAGCCAAGCAATATAGATGGCTCTGGCAATTTGATCGATTTTCGGTTTACCCACAATCAGAAGCGCACCAAGCAACATCCAGCCAAGCCCAAAAAATGGAATCAAAGGCGTGAAGTGATGGAATGAATAGACGCTCGCCTGCTCAGGTTTCATCAAGCAGAACAGCAACGGTGTGATGAAAACCAGCAACGCGCCGAGAAAAAAGTGAACCGCCACGAACGTGCGGCGGCTGGCGAGGGATTTCAACTTCATAGCTTCCACCGCTTCACCAGCGTTATGACCACAACTATGACCAGGACAACGACAACAATCACTGCAATCGCGCCTAGTAACAAGGCAATCCCGATTGCGTTGCTTGCTTCAGGCGTCATGTGTGCAATAAACATGTTCATGTTTGACCCTCGGGTTTAGTGGACTGAGCGTGCATGCGACGTAGCAAGGCAGGTCGCAATCTGCTGGTGACCGACTCGAAGCACAGCAACGAGCCCTGTCAGCATCAACAGGCAAGTCACCACGATGTCCACTTCGGTGGGTATTCTCGGCAGATAGTGTGAAATGAACGAACCGCCGTAGGAGGTGTCGACGTGGCCAAGACTACGGCAGTAGTTTTCCGCGATTGTCAGCGGGCATGCATCGATGAATAGCAATGAAAGGCTTTTGACGAACACAATTGACAGGTAAAGGCATTGCCACCACCGCAACCGAGCGACATGAAAACGATTGGTGACGACGGCAATTGCGCCGAGAAAATCCAAACCGATAATACTGGCATGAATGACGACGATGGCCGTAATGACAATATCCAAACTGCCCATGTTTCTTATGCCCGAGCGACGATGCGAGGAAGGACTGCGAACAACAAGGCTGCAGCGCATGCGAAGGAAGTTTTTGAGCCGATGAGAACTTGATTTGGATATACTGAATGCAAACTTAACCGCCTTACATACGAATGATTCCGGCACCAGCAGCCATCCCCGAGGAAGAATCTGCACGCCGACCTGATGACGTCAGCAAAGTGAAGACGCTACCTATTGGATACAGCGTCGGCGGAATGGTGGGCATGACTCGGAAAAACAATAAAATAGTTGCTTTGGCTCTGGAAATGTGAATTACGATTCCGTTGACCCTTCAATCGCAATCAGCCCTTTGTCCTGAACGCGGATCGTAAATGATCAATACATCGCCTGCAGCCCCGAGTGGTTCGGACATCAAGTTGTTCGCCCCATGTTTTCTTTGTGTTGGTTTTTGATAGTGGCGTGGCGGTCTTGCCTCGCCTTGTTCCGAACCTATCGAGACGCGTTGGTTTCAGCAAGCTGGATGTTGATTCTGTCCAGAAACGACAAAAGCCGGCGTTGAGCCGGCTTGGGTGAATGGGTTTCGTTGTTGTTTTTGAACGGTCGATCGATGGGGTTATCGAGACTTCGGTTGACCCGCCGTCATTAGATGATTCTTCGTCGGGTTGGACTGAATGCACGACGGGATCCGGCGGCATGCCGGGATAGTACTCGCCGGGATGACCTGGTGGCAGGTCATCTGGAGCCGAGTGTCCAGGAGGGACGTGGTAGGGATGGTCGGGCGGAAGTTGCGGCCAGACGTGGATCGGCGGGTAGGGTTCGATCACGGTGGGCTCTTCGGGCTCGGGTGGCCAGGGGAAATCTTCGGGCCACCAAGGCGGACGGGGGCCAAAGTCGACGCTCGAACCGTCATCATCGGTGGAACTGCCTTCGGGAACGTACGGCGATTCGCTGCCGGGCGGATCAAAGGGCGGCACGAAAGGAGGGGGCGGCATTTCTGGCTCGAAGGGTCCATAAGTCATTTCAAAGCACTCCGTTGCAGGGGGTTGGGATGGACGAACTTGGTGCGACGTGATGGGCATAGGCCGCATTGCGGGATAGCTTTGGTTTCGATGAAGGTGCGCAGTTCATCGTCGCTGGCGTTGGTGGCGATCGCTTTGTAGTCACGGAACAGTTGCCACTGCGGGAGATTTTGCAACTTCAGCTTGGCTTCGAGCTGAGCGAAGTAAGCGAGCGCCGGGCATTTCCACAGCACGCCGCGGTGAAGCTGTGTGCAAGTCTTCTGCATGCAGACTTTGAACGCGGCTTCCGGTTTGGTGTCGAATGGCATCGGCTTGCCGTTTTCGACCTTGTATTGCCGCATCCAGCCGCGATGGGATTGGCGGATTTTGATTTGGATGCCAGGGTGATCCTCTCGCCATCGCCAAACAAGATGTTTGACTTCGCGGAATCGTTTGACGTAGTCATCGTGCGTACCGTGCTGGCTGACTTCGAGTCGGCAGTTCGTTTCGAGCAGGATGGCGGGTAAGTCGGGGAAGCGATGCAGGAAGAAACCATTCGTGACCAGCATGAGTTCGCTATCGGGCCAGTGTTGCCGTGTGAGTCGGATGTGCTGGAGGATTTGCGGGTTTAGGAGTGGCTCGCCGCCAAGTAACGCGAAACGGCGTGGTTTGAGCCGATGCGACCAATTCGCGTAATCCGCCCCGGCATCCTCGACTGTCGGCATTTTGCCCGCTACATGAAAGTTGCTGTAGTGGCTGCATTGTTGGCACGAGAGGTTGCAACCGTGTGCTAGGTGATATTCCAATGCGGGTAGTGCGATCATCGCTTGGTCGCCTTGATTGCTAGGGTCACGCGGAACGCTCATTGGTGGATCGGCGATCCGTGTAGAAGGCGATCCGGGGTGTGCCAGGATTTCGCCGGCAGTTGAAAACCCGCCGACTTAAGTGCTCCGTGCGCGAACTGGCTGCAGTAGATGCGTCCATTCGGGCGGGAGTTAGGATTGAAGAACTGCTTCAATCCATATCGCCGCCCGACGTTTTGCCGGACATAGTCGCGGATTCCATGCGTTTGTGCGGGCGTGAGCGGTTCGCCTGGGGGAATGTACCGAATGATCCAAGGTTTGCCGGCCGCGTAGCGAGTCAGTGGTGTGCATTTGGCTCGTGGGAACGTCGATTCGCAAACCTTGCCGTCAATCACGATCGCGGTGTGCGTGTAGTGCGTTCCGGTCACGCGAGAAAGGAAGTTGCCGAAACGTCCTTTCAAGCGGGACATCACCAATGTGCCATCGGGGTAGTTTTGGCCTGAACATTCAGCGCAGACAAAGACCAAAAACATCGACGCTGCGAGGCATCGCATGAACGCGTGCATGTGAGAACTCCATTTCGTGTCAACGAGATTTACCAGAGGCTTCGTGACTGAATGGATCGATGATTGGTTGGTCGGGCGGTTGGGTTGGTCGGTGCGTTGGCTTGATGGTTCGAAACGAGTGATGGCGCTAACGCCAGATAACTCGTTCGATTCCGTGTTTGCGGACGGCGGTTCTCAGGAACTCGGGTCGCCGCCGCCGGTAGCCGGGTGGGTCGATGTGTTCGTGCTTGAACGAATGGGAGATGTCGCAGGCGACGTTGACGCCGGCGATCTTGCATCGCCAACGATTGGTGCGGCGACTTCACCCCACGGGCGCCACGTGCCGGCGGGCGTCGCGTCGACCAAGCCAACGCCGCTCTCGACGCCGCGTCGCACCAGGACGCCACCGACGCGGCCGTGTGCGGTCTCCCCGCGACCAAATAGGTACTCCTGCCGCATGGGAAGACGATTTCACCGGCTACGTCGTCGACTACGGGTCCTACCCCGACCAGCAACGAGCGCACTTTAGCCTTCGCGACGCCCGCCACACCTTGGAAAACGCCAGTGAAGGCACGGGCCTTGAGGGCAGCATTTATGCCGGCCTCGAAGCGCTCACCTCGGATCTGCTAGGCCGCGAATGGCAACGCGACGACGGTGCAGCCATGAAGATTGGCCGTTGCCTCATCGACGCGAACTGGGGTCACTCCACCAACGTCGTTTACCAATTTTGCCGGCAGAGCCCGCACGCGTCGATCTTGCTTCCGTCACACGGTCGCTTCGTCGGTGCGTCCTCGAACCCATTCAGCGAATACAAACGGCGGCCTGGCGATCGCGTCGGTTTGAACTGGCGTGTTCCGTCAATCAACGGCAAGCGAGCGATCCGCCACGTCATCTATGACACCAACTGGTGGAAGTCCTTCACCCACGCTCGTCTCGCCGTGTCGATGGGCGATCGTGGCTGCCTTTCGGTTTTTGGCGATCGCCCCGACATGCACCGCATGTTTGCCGAACAAGTCACTGCCGAGTACTACATTAAAACTGAAGGGCGCGGGAGAACGGTAGACGAATGGAAGGCGAGGCCGGAGCAACCTGACAATCACTGGCTCGATTGCTTGGTCGGTTGTGCCGTCGCCGCTGCGATGCAGGGAGCCTTGCTCTTCGGCACCGACAATCAAGCCACCAACCGTCGAGACCGAGTAAGTTTCAAGGATCTTCAGCGCAAGAAGAGAAGCTAGCAAGACTGACTGCTAATGTGCTCCGGTCGATGAAACCGGAGCACTTTTGGTGAGGGCCATTTCGGCGCGTCGGTGTCCGAATCCTGAAGACACCGAAGCGGTTTCCCCCAATTACTTCGAGCGTTCGGTCGATGCACCCGCCTTCACGGAGCGAATCGCGTTCGTGCGGTCGGTGTGGTTCACCGCCGCAGGCTGCGCTCTTCGTACGTTGTTGGCTCGGTTACTTGGGTCTGAGTCCTTTTTGGGGAGCTTTGACCGAGTCATACGCGGCACACAAAGAGCGGGAGAAGGCTCGTGCAGAAACCCAAAGGTCGGGAAGAAATGGTTCGCACGTTCATTTTCCCTGCTCCCTCATCACTCAGACGTGGCTTTGTAGTGCTGACTGCCTTTCAGCCACTCGTATTCCGCGTATTGGTATGGCCTGTCAGGTGTTCCCCACAAATCGGGTGCATTCCCTTTGTTCCATTCGTCCCAGCGAGCGAGCATTGATCGAACCCGCTCGGGATGCGATGCCGCAACATCCGTCGTTTCGCCGAGGTCGTCTTTCAAGTTGTAAAGCACGGCCTTGCCCTTTGCCGTCAAGAGCTTGAAATCTCCTTCACGAATCACGCCTTGACGAGTCTGCCCGCGACCCGTGTGCCAGTACAGAACGTCATGCGGTGCTTTGGTTGACTGCTGTGTCATGTATTGCTGAATATCTTTGCCATGAAGCCCGGCTTGTGCCGGATCGCCGCCGGCCATCGCGATCGAGGTCGCGCCGATATCCAGCGAGGAGATCATCTCATCCAGAACAACGCCTTGCGGTGTTTTTCCAGGCCACTTCACAATCATCGGCACACGTAAACCGCCCTCGTACGCCCTTCCTTTGCTGCCTCTCAGCGGCCGGTTGTCGCTGGTTCTGCTCATCCCGCCGTTATCGCTCAAGAACCAAACCACGGTATTCTTGGCAATGCCCAGATCATCGATCTTGGACAAGAGCTGCCCTACGCCCAGATCCAATTCATAAACCATGGCTCCATAGACGCTGCGAGCCCCCGGCTTTACACCGGGCACCTTACTCATCTTGTCCTCTGGGAAATTCGCAATCGTTTCCTCCGGTGCCTCAAGATCAAGGTGTGGGGCGTTGTAAGACATAAACAGGAAAAACGGTTTCTCGCTGTTCTTATCCATGAAAGCGATTCCCGCATCGGTCAGCTCGTGCGTCAGATACCGCTCCCTCTTCACCGGAGTCTGGTTGTGAATCAGCGGCAAAGTGTGATGGATGTCACGCCACCTCGCAGGCCGCTTTAACGGATTGTACTTTCCTTTGTAGGAAGGATGATCCAGCGGGTAATACATCAATCCGCCGCTAAGGAATCCAAACCAGTCGTCGAAGCCCATGGAGTTAGGATGCTGGTCGTTGGCTGTACCCATATGCCATTTTCCCACCCCACCGGTCACGTAACCTTGTTTCTGCAAAAGGCTGGCAATGGTTTCCATTTTCGGCAGACCCTGCTTGGGATCGAACGGCAGCGTCGCATTCTTATAGTAGCCAAAGCTGGCCTGATTCCGGCCAGTCAAAAATCCTGCGCGCGAGGGGCCGCACATGTGCCAGGTCACATACCCGGACGTGAAGCGCACGCCATCACTGGCCAGCTGATCGATATTCGGCGTCGGGATGTCCTTGCAGCCGTAACAGCCAACGTCATTGTAGCCGAGATCATCCGCCATAATGACGATGATGTTGGGCTCACCGGCGGTACTCTTGGCAACGGAAAAACACGCACCCAACAGGCAGATAACGCAACAAAGTCTTATGCAATTTTTCATCTATTGATTCTTGTCCGTCCTGTTTTTGTTCTTCCGTATAAACTCGATGACCGGCGTCGGGTCATTCATGCCGTGCGAGTGCCCCTTGTTCTCGATGATCACAGTGATGTCTCCACCGAGCGCTTTGTAACGCTGCTCAAGGATGGCGTCCTGCTCTTCATAGATACAACAGTCATCCTTAGAACCGCATACCGTCAAAATGGGAACACCGGCTTTGGCCAATGGTTCCAGCAGGTCGATCGGGCTGATTTTGGCGGCGAGCGCTTCTTCATCAGAGGTGAACCCGTATGCTTTCTTCAGTCCTTCCCAGGACGGTAGGTGACCCTTGAACTTGGATGAACTGCCGGGCACCTGGGCACCTCCGGGCCAGCTCCTCAAATTAAGGACGCCGTTGTCGACGTAGATACTTTCCACCCTTTCAGGATGGGTGGCGGCCCAGCGAAACAGTGCATTCGTCTCACGGCTCATGGATGCCATGGAGCACCTTTTGGAAAACCCATACTCCGTTGTCAGCAGGTCATACGCGGCGTCAATCCCAGCATTCCCTTTGGGATGTCCATATACATGCCCCGCAGAAAGCACAACATGATACCCCTGCTCAACCAGTTTCAGGTCAGCATCGTGAAACTTTGGAATTGCCTTCCAGAACATGCCACTCCTCCACATCCAGGGCTTTCCGGGTGCAGCTTCCTTAGGGCACACGACAGACAGATAGCCCTTTGCCGTCTTCACTTTGTAGAGATCAAACCCTTTGAAATCGGTCTTCTCGCCGGGGAATGCATTCCCTACAGGAATCTCAACATTCTTCGGTCCGGTTTTCGCGGCAGGTCTGGGCGCGAGTTTTGGGGTTGCCGTTCTTACTGGCTTATAGGTTTCCAGCAAGGCCTGCATCTCCTTCACCACTTCAGGGTACTCGTTGTAGAGATTTGTGGTTTGGCTCACATCTGCAACAAGATCGTAAAGCTGAGCGGGTGGAGCGTCCTTCTTGATCTTACCGTTCTCAATGTCGTTGTTCTGATAACCCGCGTACGTGATCGCTGCCGGACCGCCGAAGGCATGTGCGCCTCGTTTTGCGGCCGTGAATCCGCCACTTCCCTGCGCTCCAATGTACATCCACTTGCCTTTGCGAACGGCCAGATGACTTTGCCTGCTGGGAGCGAGCACGATGTGATCTCGCAGCGGCTTCGATGGATTGCCCGTCAATGCGGAAAGTACATTAACGCTGTCGCGTCCGTGCCCATTTTTCAATTGCATGCCCGTTAAAGCTGCGAACGTTGCGATCATGTCGATGTTGGAGATCAACTCGTCCGATACGGACCCAGCTTCAATCTTTTCAGGCCATCGCGCAATAAAGGGCACACGATGTCCGCCTTCCCAGGCTCCGAACTTGAAGCCGAGCAGTTCACCATTGAGACGATGCCCAGCGTCCCAGGCATTTTGCCCACCGACGTTGAACATGCCACCGTTGTCGCTGGTGAAAATGACAAGCGTATTGTCCGCGACGCCTTGTGCTTCTAACGTTTTCATCACTTCGGCCACGATCCAATCGAGTTCGTGTATGAAGTCGCCGTAGGGGCCGCACTTACTCGTTCCCTTGAACCGTGGTGCTGGTGTGAATGGATGATGGATATTGGTCGTAGCCAGATAGAGAAAGAATGGATTCTTCCCGCGATTCTTAATCCAGTCGACCGCTTTTTCTGTCAGTGTCGTTCCGACTGCTTCGTCGTCGTACAACGCATGAGCCGCGTCAGCGCCACCAATCTGGTTCACTCCCATCTTCTCGAAGAACTCTCGGGTCTTCGCTTTCTTGCCGAAGACGAAAGGATCATCAGGAACGAGCCCAACGACTTTGTGATTCTCAACATAGACGAACGGCGGGTGGCTATTGACGACCGGAACGCCGTAGTAGTAATCAAATCCGCACTCCAGCGGTCCAGGCTTCAGCTCGCCGTTCCAGTCGGGAGCACGATCTCCGAATCCAAGATGCCATTTACCAATACAGGCAGTATCGTATCCGGCGTCTTTCATCACGCTGGCCGCGGTCTGCTGTTTCGTATCAATCACCAGACCAGTTTTCAGAAAAACCGGTTTGCTGAGATTCCTGCGGTGAGGGTACTCGCCGGTCAGCAGCGCGTAGCGCGATGGCGTGCAAACAGCAGACGCCGAATGGGCATCCGTAAAGCGACGCCCTTCCACGGCAAGCTTGTCAATGCCAGGCGTCTTTACTTTGGTTGCGCCGTAGCATCCCACATCGCCATAGCCTAGATCATCGGCAAAGATCAAAACGACGTTCGGTTTCTCTGCCGCAAACGCATTTCCCGCGAACAGAACCAAGGTCGATAAAATAAGCATGTAGTATTTCATTGAGAGCTTTCGAGTGATTCCTACGTTGAATTCCTACGGGCTGCCATCATCCAACCAGCTGGTGCATTGCCTGGGTACTGTCTGCGAAGCGATTGCCTTTGAGGCCCATCAGCTGCGCCTGCTTCAGCCATAGGTTGGCCAGCGGCGTGCCGTCGGAGCAGTGAATATGGCGGCCGCCCTTGATGCCGAAGCCGGCGCCGCCGCCGACGATGATGGGGAGGTTGTGGAACTGATGCGTTGAGCCGTCGCCAAGCCCGGAGCCATAGGTGATGAGCGTATTATCCAACAGCGTCGAGCCGTTCGATTCCTTGATCGCCTTCATCTTCTCAAGCACCAGGGCAAACTGCTGCATGTGGAAATGATCTACCTGCTCCAGGTGCGTGATGTACTGCCGCTGGTTATGCGACATTTTGTGATGACTCATCGGCTCATCGAACAGGCCGTCGAACATGTACGGGGTATCCCAGCGTTCCGGGCCGATCATGAAGGTCGCGACACGCGTCAAACCTGCCTGGAGCGCGACGATCATAAGGTCGGCCATTAGCTGGATGTGCTCGCCGCGCGGCAGATGTGCCGCGCTGGGCTCTGCCAAGTCCACCTTGTCCAGTTCACCCTTCATCTTCTCCAGACGATCTGTCTTGACCTCGATACTGCGAATCGCCTCCAGGTACTCGCCGAACTTCTCGCGGTCGGCGTAGCCCAGTTCCCGGCTCAGTGACCGGGCTTCGTCCAGGACCAGGTCGGAGATGTTGCGCACGCGCTCGATCTCCTGCGTGCCGAACATTCGGCGATAGGCCTTGCGCGGATCGCGGATAGACGGCGCGACCTGGCCAGTGGCGTACCAGGAAATGTTGTCGAAGTAGATCGACTCCTTGTTGTCCTTGTGCGGGTTGCAGCTGAATTCCATGGTACGGAACGGAGTCGTGCCGCCAATTTCATCGGCAATGACATGGTCGAGCGTTCGATCCAGCGGATAGGCGGAGTGCTGGATGCTGTACGGGGCGGCGCTGGTGAGGAAGCAGCTGCCGCATTGGGCATGGACGTCTGTGCCGCTTTGAAAGGTGCGATCGATTCCCGTAATCAGCGTC
The DNA here is from genome assembly GCF_007860125.1 of Rubripirellula tenax. Taxonomy (NCBI): domain Bacteria; kingdom Pseudomonadati; phylum Planctomycetota; class Planctomycetia; order Pirellulales; family Pirellulaceae; genus Rubripirellula; species Rubripirellula tenax. Next base: position 551,926 of record NZ_SJPW01000004.1, on the reverse strand, counting down.
ACATGTTCGCGCATGCCTTCCAGCGGCTTGATCGTCGGCGTCAGCGGAAACGGATGCAGCCCGGGCTTGATGTCAGCACCATCCACTCCCTTAAAGTCAGCGCCGCGAAAAACGGGGACTTCGTTGTCGGTTTCGAGGGGGAAGAATGAGCGGCGCACGACACCGATCGGGACATAGAATACGGCAAAGCGGTGAGGTGCCTGCGCGGCGGGTGATTCGGCCAGGCTCTCGAGCCAGGGTAAGGAGAGGACTGCGCCGCCAGCACCGCGTAAAAAGGAGCGTCGCGTGATCATCGGTCATCCTCCGGGGGATTGTATTTGCGTTGAAATGACTCGCTGAGGACGACCTGCTTGATCAGTCCTTTCAGTCGGTAGTCGTCGACCGTCGCCTGCTCGACAATGCGGTCCAGCGCCACGGCGTCGGTGGCATCGATCTCGCGGGCCAGGGCGAAGGCTAGCAGATGCCCGACCAGCGCCCGCGTAAAGCGATTCTTGTTCTGCAGAATGGCGTCTTTGAACTCGACAACGCTGGCGAATTTGTGTTGGCGAAACAGCTTGCCGCTCATGTCGATCTCGCGGTTGTTGTCATAGACCGTCCGCCACAGTCCGGTCGGACCGTAGTTCTCGAGCGCAAACCCGAGCGGGTCGATCTGTTCATGGCAACCTGCGCAGTCGGCACGTTCGCGGTGTGCCGCGAGACGTTCGCGGATGGTGAGATGTGAGGTGTCCTTCTTATCCTCCGGCAGCGGCGGCACGTCGGCGGGTGGCGGAGGAGGCGGGTCGTTGAAGATAACGGTCGCCAGCCATGCGCCGCGGGTGATCGGATGCGTTCGCTTCGGGCCCGATGTCATGGTCATCACGGCCGCATTGGTCATGACACCACCCTGGCGCCGGTCAGTGATGGCGACGCGCGTATAAGTGTTGACCGCCGGCCTGGCTTTGTTGAGTTTGCCGTCCGCGTACCATGATACCAGCGCCTCGCTGCGATAGCTGAAAGGGGCGTCGATCAGTTCAAGGATCGATCGGTCTTCAATCAAGATTGTTTCGAATACAAGCAGCGGCTCGAGCATCATATGCATGGAAGCGTTGTACTGGCCGCCGCTGAAGTAGAAATCGGGATGCTGCTTTGGGTCGGGTTTGACCGAGATGATCCGGTCCATCTGCAGCCATTGTGATGGAAAGCTGTCGCAGAATCGCTTGAGCTTTCTGTCGGTCATCATGCGGTCAACCTGGCCGGCCAGAACGGTTGGATCCTTCAGCTTGCCGGCAGCTGCCAGGTCGAGAAGCGGTTGGTCCGGGATGCTTCCCCAAAGGAAGAACGACAGGCGCGACGCGAGCTCGTAGTCGTCAACCGTCTCAGCCTTGTCAGCTGAGCTGGCGCGGTCATAGAGATAGAGGAATCGCGGTGAAGCGATAGCCGCGGCAGCCGCGGATTTCATGCTGTTGGTGAATGAACTGCCGGCGGCAATCAAGCCCATGACATGGTTGGTGAAGCGTTGCAGGGTCTCGGTGCCGGGCGGGCGTCGAAAGGCGCGAGTCAGAAACGACTCAAGCCGCGTCTGGACGGCGAGGCGTGTGTCTCCACTGGGCGCCGGCGGAGCGAAAAACTGCTGCCAGATTCCGCAGGTCCTGTCGGTGAACGTCGGGCTGTCGATGACCGATCGGCTGAGCTCGATAAACGACTCCATCAACAACGGGGAAAGCGACAAATGGTCGCCTTGATTGTCAAACCCATGTTCGGCTCGCAGGTCCTGGGGGAACGCCAGGACGTCGGCAAGCCGCTTCTCGTTCATCTGCGATTTGCCGAGCGGTCGGTTGCCCGCTCTGATAACGTCCGGCATCTTGCCGGTCTCCGGCTTGAAATAGCCGTAATCCCGGACGACGCGCTCGGGCAGCGGGAAGATTGCTACTTTCAGGTCGAACAAGTCCCGGACGGCGTTGCTGTACTGAAACCGGTTCATTCGCCGGATGGGCGCCTGCGCGGCGGATTTCTGCTTGCTGACGACCTCGTGAAGCAATTTCTGCAACTGTGCCAACAACTGCTGACGGTGCTTTGCGTCCAGCTGCGGTTCGTCTTCCGGCGGCATCTCTTCGGCCCCAAGCACGTCAACCAGGTTTTCGAGAAGCTCCAGATCGCCTGTCAGGTCACCGACGTTCTTCAGGTTCAGCAGGTTGACGTCGCCCTCTACCTCGCCGTTGCGACCGTGGCACTCAGTGCAGCTTTCCTTGAAGGTTGGCTGCAACGTATCGGTGAAGAACGTGTCGTGATCGACAGCCATGCCGCTCATGGGCATTGCGAGCACGAGGCATAAGGCGAGTAACTTGGATATTGGCTGGCGCAGGATCATGAACACTCCGAAGGCGGGTACGGCGCTGAGAGCAGAGAACTGCTCAAGCGGACGTCCGGTCGATATCGATGACGGGTAACGGTGGTTAAAGATCATTTTACAGGGCTAATCTTAATGCCCTGCGCCTTTAGCCATTCTTCGCACGGTGTGAACCAGTTCACACCTTTCAACGGGTGACCGCCCGTTTCAGAGGCCATGATTTCCGTGGTTCCGCCCACCGCTCTTAGCGCCTTTTCATACACCACACTGTTGTGTCCATGGCGTTTGTCATTCAGCGCATAGACCATAAATGTCGGTGCGATCTTGCCGCTCATTGGGAACTCCTCCACAATTTCTTGCGTTCCCTTTTCACACAAATAGGCCGCCGAACCGGTAATCACAAAATCCGGTTCACAAGACTGCTGATCCGCATCATCTATTTCCGGATAGGCACGTTGATTATGATGCTGGCTCAAGCGCAACACCAAATGACCGCCCGCCGACGATCCGACTACACCCAGTTGATTCGGATCGATATTCCATTGCTTTGCATTCTGACGCACCAGGCGCATCGCACGTTGCACATCTTCAAAGGCCGCCTCACGATCGCCAGAAGCCCGATACTTGAGCATAAAAACCGTAACCCCGCATTCGTTCAGCCATTCGATGATTTCCGGCTTAGGCGTCTGATGTTGATAGGCACCCCCAGGGCAATAGACAACCGCAGGATTCGGCTCAGCCCGTTGAGCAGAAAAGAGCACCAGGTGCGGATCCTTAACGTTTTCATATCGAATAGTCCCACGACGGGTCACTTCATGTTTCAGCCGATTCGCCGGACCGCCGACCTGCTCCAGTGGCCACAATCGAACCACAGGGCGCCCCTCCGACACATCGACCAGCTCCTTCTTCGCCGATTTTTTCGTGGGCTTTTTCGTCGGCTTCTTCTTGGCAGTCTTTCTTTGTGCCAAGGAGGTGTTCTCATAGTGTTCAATCGCCATGGCAGTCCACTCCTTGGCCCGGTTTTCGCCCGACAGAAATTTCTGCTCGACCAAAAACGCATCGCTCTTGATCAACAAATCTTCAAAGAGATTCCGGCCGCCTTTCGAGATATGGAAAAATCCATGCCCCTGATCCTCATAGATATGGGAGACTGAAACATTGCCGGCTTTTTCCATGGCCGCTTGAAAGGCATTGATCTGCGACACGCTAGTGTGCTTATCCTTTGACCCAAAAAATGAGACGGTTGGCGGTTGTCCTTCGCGAATATTGTGGAAAGGAGAAATATCCTCCCAATAATCTTTAACTTGCTTGTAGCCAAACCCCTCTGAACCATTGTTGTAGACCGGATTAAACAGCACGAGCGCATTGGGAATACTTGAAACGGGGCTGTCGGGATTGGCATCAAGATTTGTGCACATGGCGACAGCGGCAGCCACATGCCCGCCCGCTGAGCCGCCACCCGCAGCAATCCGATCCGGATCAACCCCAAGCTCGACTGCGTGTTGGCGCACATACCGCACAGCCTCGCGGCCGTCTTCCACACAATCGCGCGGAATGGCTTTGTTGTACTTTTTGTTACGGTACTGAGCGGAAATGGCAACCATACCCCGCGACGCCATATATTTGCTAAACCCGTAGAACTGGTCCGGATCGCCTCCCACCCATGAGCCGCCAAAGAAAAAGATGATGCACGGGCGTTTGTCGGTGACCTGATAGTCTTCCGGGAAAAACAGATGGAGCTTCAGATCCACATCCGGAAGCGGCGTGTAGAACTCGATGATCTTGTCCGGTTCGTATCCGAGCGTCCAATCATACTTCTTTCCGCCGCCCATCTTCGGCACTTGGCCGAAAGCAGAGACCGATGCAAACAAAGTACATATCATCAACAATTGTTTTATCATATTAAGATTCCTTACTTCCGATACAAAAAGGCATCAGATGTAACGAGAGAAGTAATGAGGGCGTTCATGCTGCCGTTGCTTTCTTGATAGGCTTTGTGGGCAGCAAGGAGGACGGGTCTGTCATGAATGGTCTCGTTGCGTCCCATCCAAAAACGGAAGGCGTGCCGGACAAACACTTGTTCAACGCGTTCGCTTTTCGCGAGCTTAGTAATCATCTCAAGAGCATCGGTGACGGGACCGTCAAGCTCTGGGGCTCCGGAGTCAATGATCTCCCCAGAGGTGTCAACTGGTTTGCCGAGTTCTTTAGTCCGGTAAAACCCTGCGTGATCATACATCTCAAAGGGAAGGCCGAGCGGATCCATTTTTTCATGACAGTTCCAACAATACTCCTCACGGGTTACTCGCATACGGTCGCGCAGTGGAGTATCAGGCTCATCCGGAAGCTGGGCATCGACGGTAATAGGCACATCCGGTATTCCTCCACCAAGCAGGCGCTCCCGAATCCATATGCCACGATGAATCGCATGGTTATCCATCGCATCCGAATGGGAGACCAGCCAGGAAGGCTGTGTTAGAATTCCAAGACGTTGCCCTTTAGGTGCGCTGTGTAAGTATCTTTCGGGCTTAAATGAGCCTGTTCCATATGAGCGATGGCCCACTCTTGCATAGAATGCATCTGCGTCTGACGGGATTTCAGGTGCTTGATACCCTTTTTCGTGCCCGTATTTTAGTGTGTGGTGTTCTCGCAGCAGTTCAATTCTCTTGTCCATGCTGAGAGTTTTATCTGACTCGAGTTCGTTTCTTATAGTCTTCCAGGTTCTCTCTTTTGAAGTTGTTTTCCCGGGTGTTTTTGCATTGTCTTTCGACGGTGTTTTTTTGGCGCGCCTTATCTTTATTCCGGGGTAATACGACTTATTGCTTCCGGTAAATATTACTTTTTGAGTCGTCAGAAGTTCCTTCAAAACTTGCTGATCTTCCTCGAGGATTAACTCAACCAGACGGTCTGTGCTGGCGAGATTAAAGAGCATGCTTCCTTGAAAACGATCAGGCCTTTGTTTGCCATATCCTGTTTTTCTTAAGGCCTTGTCATCTTTGCAGATATAGACCGCAAGGTCGTAGTCGAAATACTCTCTGAAAAATTGAAGGATGCGTGGTTTTCGAATGCTGTCATCTGCGAGCATACGAGAAAGCTCACGCTGCACATCTTCCCTGGTGCGCATGTTTCCGGTTGCTATAGCTTCCCGGAGTTGCGCATCCGGCTTTATGTAACACAGCGCTCGATTGAGTGCATTACCGAGTTCCCAGTCCTGTAACATGACACGCCCGAATGGATCTGGCTCTCCTGTTTCAGCTAGTTCAGAATAGAACAGAGCATCACGATCTAAGAAGATCGCAGACAAGCCTCTAAAGAGTCCTTCTTTTTGTCCAAGTTTTGGAATTAACTCCTTAATTAAGTCCACATAACTATTCGTCTCAGAAACCTCTGGGGGTCGGAATGTTACCATTTCGAATAAATGTTCGATGACCTTCTGCAACTCGGCATCTGAATACGTTTCTTTCTCTTGTTTCAGGAGGTGGTAAAGAGGTGTTAGAGGGCGAACAATATTTTCATCATAGGTCACAGACGCAGTGCTTCCCATAATGTTTTTTCCTTCGAGTTTTGCGGTATAGAGGACTGGATCATTGGTGATTTGATCCGGATCTATAACCAAGATCTCGGGGCCATATGCCATGTATTTTAGGATGTCTACCGCTTTACTTAGGATCTGCGTAGATTCGGCACTGTTTACGCTCGCAAAATGGGCATAATTTTCAAATCCATGCTTGTGTGCGGCAGCAAGAACGACCGGTGCGCTTTTAACGGCGGCTGCATAGGAGACCGTCGCGCCTTGCCAACTATTGATTCGGTCGACACCGAAGTAGAGCTTGAGTTGACCGCCGTGATCTAGTGGCACAGCGTCACCATGCGTTCTTAAACCTGGATTTTTGGGGTCATATTCTGGCTCAGTGTTAATCAGTTCATTGAGCCGAGTGATATGCTCTTGTGGCGTCACTCTCCAAATTCGTTTCGGTGAAGAGGTTGGCAGCAGTTTCAAATCTTTCGGTAGTTCTCCGAAGAGTAGATCATGGCTGACAAAATTTGCTTTTTTGGGGGTTTTGTGGGCATGAAAACCACCCTTGTCTTTCATGGTTTTACCTAATTCGTTAAGAATCGAATCAGTGAATTTCAGGCGATCAATTTTTTCAGGCTGCCCTTCGTTTTTTGGTGGCATCTCTTCGATTGCAACCTGTGCCCAGATGGATTCCCAAAGGCCTGCGTTTGTCTCGTTTACAGGGCCAAGGTCATCTAAGCTTAGCCCTCCCATTTCCGTGCCATCACCATGGCAGTCGAAACAATGACGCTCGATAAATTCGGATGCGAACGAATCAAAGCCTCCCTCTGGTGGATGCCCGGGGGTGTAAGGTTCTTCCGCCTGTAAATTCATCATGCTTAGCAGTGAAAAGGCGGTAGCTATGAGTGTGTAGTTTTGTAGGGCTTTCATAGACTTATCTTTCATATACTGTTCTAGGCGATGATTGCCTTGATGGGCCCTGTCCCGGAGTCATAGTGACCTGCCATTGTTTCTGACATGTTAAAGCGTTCTGTATTGACGCCTGCCGTCTTCAAGATCGAGGTGTAAAGTGCATTGATAGGGCGGGTTCCGTCTAGCTGGGTGAAGCGACCAGTTTTGAATGCACCACCACAGTTTCCAAGTAACATCACAGGCCAGTTAGCCCCGTTGGTGTGTTGTCTGTCTGCGTTGTTGCTCGTGTAAACGATGAGTGTGTTATCCATCATGGTGCCGCTCCCCTCTGGGACGCTTTCCAGCTCTTCCATGATTTTGATGAGCATCCTCATGTTGTATTGGCGAATACGATCCCAGATGGGATTCCCAGCTTGTGGCATGTGTCCGAGTTTGTGACCTTGCACTTCCACTCCCAGTCCCTTCCATGAGCCAAAGATATCTCCTCGCCCCGACCCCACAGTGAGGACGCTGGTTGTTCCTGACTTCAGGGCAGAGATTCCGAGGTCGAGCAGGGTATCGTGCCAGTCGGTTTCAAATTCTGGGTTTTGATAACGCTCATCTATCTCGGGAGCGAACTGGGCAAGTTGGTCAGACGCGTTTTCGAGTTTGCCTCGTAAGTTATTGATATCACCGAGCCCGCGGGTGAACTTACTGTAGCGTTCCTTTTCGCTTGCTGAGAGTCCTCTGGCTTTTGAGACTGCCAGGGATTCGACCAGCTCCAGCGTAGAGCTATCGGCTTCATATTGACTACGAACTTCCCCGCTGGAAATACTTCCATAAAGAAGTTGGTAGAGATGATTCGGGTTCGAATACATGGGAATCGTTTGCCCTGCACCACTTGCGGATAGGTTGGCTACAGTTGGCTTCGTAGTCATGTTTTCGAGGGCGTCCATCCCAATGCAGAGATGGGGGAGCAAAGTTTCGGGGAGGATTTTGCTTAATTCGTAATCGATTGTGGAGGCGCTTGGAGGAACGCCATTACTTCCGCGGTAACCTCCCAGAGCACCAAAAAAAGCACTGTGAGTAGCACTCGTATGCTTCCCGTGAAGACCGTTAACAATATGAAGCTTTTCTTTGTAGGGATTGAGGGCTTCAATTTGTTTCGGCAAAATTGCTGAGGCAAGGGAGCCGTTATTAGCCACATTAGTTGGGACGCAGCTTTTGGGGTCGAACCCATTGTTCTGCATGAAGAATACGACTCGCTTTGGTCCACCTGCATACCCGGTGTTTGTGGAAGCGGCCTGGGTGAGTTGAGGTAATACTGAAGACCCGAAAGCAGCGGCTCCAATTCCTGAAAGAACCTTCTGAATTGATTGTCTGCGATTTATCATATGTCTATACCGATTTGTTAGTTTCTGTTCTCTCATAGATGTTTGCCATTTCCTTATCGCAGCTCATGGATTCACGGCCTGTGCTGTTGATAGATGTCGTGTATTTCATCAGGGGAAAGCGTCACGTTCCAAATCGTCATCTCATCCATGGCGCCAACAAAATTGCGAGGCGGACCCGGCCCTCTGAGCATTTTGGCTGGCACACTCCAGTTGCCGATATCTCCGACACCGATCTGAAGTGGGCGACCATAATCGAAAACATGCTCCGAGACTTCTTTCCCATTGAGGTAGTGCCGGACCATTCCTTCTTGCTGACTGAACGTAGAGCAGACGTGACTCCAGACTCCGAGTGCATTTTGATCGAAAACATTCGGTATTTGCCCTGGCTTGACGATTGATTCTCCACGCTTCAACCTCGCTTTCAGGGCCAGCCCGCCAATGGGGGGAATTTGCCAATGAATGTGATCCGGTCGATATTCATCCGTTAACAACAAGGCTTGGTGACGCAGCCTTGGTAACGCGTCCAATCGGATCCAAGTCACTAGGGTGAGCTGGGAAAACTTACCTGGTATCGAAACACGCACACGATCTCCGGTGTGGCGGAATTCAAGTGCGCCCTTGCCCGGCCAGCGACCTTCGGCCCAACGACATCCCACGATCGCTCCCTGGTCAATCGTTCGATCTTGAAAATCGAATCGGGCGACGATGCGTGAGTCAGAACGGAGAGACTCATTCCATTTTCTCCATCGCTCCAGCTTCGCCATCGCATCGGAATCGGCTCGCGCCTGAACTTCGGCAAAGTCTGGATATGAAGAAGACTCATTCTGCGTCAGCGAAGAATTCCCCTCCGCGTCGATTGCAATTGCCTGCCCACCGAGCACGGATTGCTTCGCACGATTTTCAGCATGAAGTTCCACTTCACCATCGAACACGCGAACGTTCGCAGCGCCGGAAGTGGAAACGTCCATCCCGAATTCCGTACCGAGGTCGATCAGCTCAAACGAGGCCGTCTGAATCGAGAACCCCTGCGCCTGCTTTGGCACGCGAGCCCGAATCTTCCCTTGAAGGCAGCGCGCGTGATAGGCCGAGATGAGTTCGAATTCAGCCGGACCTTCAACAATCACCTGGGCGCCGCTATAGAACTCAAGCTGAGCGACTCCTCCGGCAATGCGGAGAATCCCCGGCTCCAACGCAGCTCCCTGGGCGGGCTGAACCGAACCGATCCAGCGGACTCCGACTGCCTTCTCCAGTTGAGCCACGCTGTGATCCAGGGCCTCTCCGGTAACGTCGGCAAGTTTGGGATCGTCAGCGTTCTGCCAAGGCCACAACAACCATCCCGCGACCACTAACAATAAGACCGCTGCTGCTGCGGAAATGGCTCGGAACGTTGATGTCGATAGAGAAGAGATCTTCTTCTCCGGACGTGAATCCGCAACTTCGCCAGCAACACTGGCGAGCTCATGAGACTCCTCTACAAAGCCGACAAATGCCGCGCGAAAACCGGGATCGGAATCCAGTTTCTCAGCGAAGTCAACCGATTGCTCCGCGCTGAGTTCACCAGCGAGGTAAGCGTCGAAAAATTGATCAAATTCATGATTCATGTCGACCTCGGTGCGATTGGGGTACGTTCCATGCATTCTCGAAGAAGTAAGCGCGTTCGATAGATACCCTTGCGAACTGCTGCCTCACTCATGTTCAACCGCAGCGCCAGTTCCCGTAGGCCGAGCCCATCCAGATATCGCCCGCCAATCATTTTTTGGGAACGCGTGGGAACTTTCGCGAAACAGTCGCGCAGCTTCTCCAGCCGCTCCAATCGCATGGCTTCTCGCTCGGGCGTTTGCTCAATCTCGAACGCATCGGCAACCGCGTCGAAAAGCAGGGTTTCTTCTAACGACGGCACCTTGCCGCGCTTTCGAAGAAGCTGAAGCGCCTCCAGACGAACAGCACCCCGGCACCAGGCGAGCACCGAATCTCCCGAAATCGTGTCAAATCGCTTCGTTAAGGCCACGTAACCGCTCTGAACAGCGTCCTCGGCCAGGGCATAGTCCCGCAGCAGGCCGTAGGCATACGCCACGAGCGCCTTGTGGTAACCAAAGGCTTCCTTCAATATTTGATCTCGATTTTTGTCTGAATCCATCACGTCGTCGATCCGAGAGAGCGCTTTTAAGCGAGAGCATACATATAAGCGTCGAATCGGACGAAAAGCGGGACAAATTTCTTTGCTATTCGGCCGCCAACGGGCTCTGGAAACACGATCTAAATGTGCGGTGGGAATAACACTGCACGAATTGATCACGGCGACGCGGCTGGCGAAAGCAAAAAGGGAACTTCGTGAAACCAACCTCACGTTGGATCGAATCGCAAACCGCTGTAGCCTCGAATGCCCAGAATACCTGAGCGTTCTGTTTTGGAAACACCGCAATATGACACCCCGCGAATATCACGAACAACATCGGCAGAAGTAGTGATCGCTTCCTTTGTGCGGTCGGCCACGGTCATGGTCTCCGGATTAACGCCAGTTCCGCTCGCGTTTTCACCTGTCCCAAGTCAATTAGCGACATGTACTCGTGAGCCAGTTTCAAACGGTCAAATGCATCTGGCTCAACGAGACCTCGGATTGGGTAGAGTATGACTCGGGGACCTTTCTGGATTTCCAATTCGAGATTCGCAATCGTTTGTTGCTGTCACGATAGCGCCGTAGGTGGCGTGACCGACGCGACTTAGTTAGTCACATTCCGCACCCTAAACTTCAAGTTGCGTTTGACCCAACAAATTGCAGTGTTTTTTGCGATTCGGAGGAATCAAAGTCAGGCACCCCGTACCAAACACGGATCGCATGCAAGAACTCGAAATCGGAAAACACCGTTTTTTGCCGATTCAATTGGGGCGGTCGTCGAACCTTGTTTCAGGGGTGCGGAATGTGAGTAGTTAGATCATTTCGTGACGGCGGTTGGACCAACCGCCAGCTTGAAGATCTCACAGAAAATGCCGTCGGTCCTGCACACCGAAGCGACTTTTTAAGATTCTTTTCGACGCTCCGGCGGCCGACGCCGGGTGTTCGCTAGCCGCTGTCGTACATCTTGCCGACGAGTATCTTCGGCAAATGAGCGATCTGTCACGTGATCTATGACACCAATTGGTGGAAGTCACTCACCCACGCACGCCTCGCCGTCGCAATGGGTGACCGCGGATGTCTCTCCGTCTACGGAACGCAATCGGAAACCAATTGAAGCTTTGCAGAACCAATCAACGCCGAGTATTTCATCAAAACCGAAGGCTGAGGCTGAACCGTCGACGAATGGAAAGCCCGCCCTGAATTACCCGACAACCACTGCCTCGACTGCCTCGTCGGCTCCGCCGTCGCTGCCTCGATGCAGGGTACGTTATTATTCGGAACCGATCGACCATCTGCACCGAAGTGTGAGCGAGTGAGCTTCAAAGAACTTCAACGCCGGAAGAGAATCTAAGTCGACCGCCTGAAAGTTTGCTCCGATCCGTGTTTCCAAAGGTTCCAACGTCAGCCACTGGAGCACGCGAGTCCAATATCCAGAAGAGTCTGCGTACCAATTTCTGTTCCCACCAGTCCCACTCGGAATTTGCGAATCAGACCAAACCTTCTTTTCTTCGAAGGGCTCTAGTTCGGAACCGCAGGCCCGATTACAGCATTGGAGAGATCAGTGTCATTACCATTACCAGCTTGGCTCGATTACCTCGTTTTTGGGCTCGGACTCTTCGCCTTTCTTGCCTTCCTAGGATTTTCAATGTCGTGGGCATGGGCAAAGTTCTTCAATTACTTAGGTCGCAACGAGCCACGGAATCTCGACGATGAAAATACACTGACGTGATCGGCTAACCGATTTTTGCTTCATGCTGAGCATGGGCAGCGTGAATGTGGGGATGCATTCCGTGAACTAGCTCCCGTCGTAGTAATGCATTGGCGATGCTGGCAGACATGATGCAGCAGGTGACCGATCAAATCGCGGCCGACAAACATCTGGCCGGTAAGAAGGCGGTTGCAAACCCTCACCGCGGTCTCCGCTTCAACAAGATCGTGCCGCCGTCGGCCGGCTGAGCATTCTTTCGCAGTTTGCGAACACACCAATCCACAGGGCTGCCGGGTTCGGCAACAGGAACAGCACGGATGCTGAAAACTCTGGCAGGGATAATCGAGCAATTGCGTGGCGGGCTTCTTCAACGCCCCGACGCCTCTGGACGCTCGTCCCGGCAGCCCTTCTTTCAAGCTCGGCGAGAAGTGGCACCTCGAGGGCTTCCAACAACGTCGGTTCCAAATTGATTCGCTGGTCCGACGACTTCCAATCACTTCCGCCGATACCAAACGATGCGTTAGAGATCGTTCCGATACCCGTTTGAACATCAAAGCCGAAGTAGAAGAGGTTGCCAGGAACGAAGTGTCGAACTTCACTCCTGCGAAATTGAACGTCATTGCCGGCGCGGGCGATCTCGACTCGTTCGATTCGTGGACTTTCTTTGCTGTGGGTTGAAACCAAACGCACGATCCAATCTGCTTCGTCGTTGGGTGTTGGCTTTACCTCAACAATTCGCTCCCCACCGGCAAGGCGCAACGCCCAATCGGCTTCGAGCGATTTCTCAACCTTCACCCGCTCGCTGACATGATAGAAGTCGGCCACCCGAGTCCAGTCCAACTTCTTGCCGCTGATCGGATGCTTCATCTTCTTCAGAACGCGACGAAAGTACTCCGTTTCGTTGCTGCCCGAGTCTGTCACGTAAGCCAGTCCAGGAATTTGCCCGTTCCATCGAGTGTCGCTTGTTGGCTCATGCCGGCGGCGGCAATCTCCTGTCCGATCCAATCGAGCATGGCGGGTGAAACGTTTTCGACCAGCCCCAGCATCAACTCCAACGGGAAGATCGTCTCTTCGTCTCGCTGCCAACTTCGGAATCCCGTTCGCCACAGGACGATGATTCCAAAGCGAGTGGCGATCGAACGATTGGGCGTTGGTTTGGCGCGACTTCCGTATCCTCCGCACTGATAATACAGATCTTTGGGAAGACGAGTCGCGCCGGATGGTTCGAGTGATTGAACGACTCCCTGGAGAATCAAGCGTCCGATTTCGCGAACCAAGAGCAGCAGAGCGAGTTCGAATCGATGCAGCGCTGTCGGTGAAATCGGTTCTTTGAGGAATCCGTCGACGGCTTCAACGAGACGAGAGCGGATCTCATCGAAAACCTGCTCGACGATATCTTGCGCGAGGGCGTTTTGCTGAGCATCTGTTGCGTGCTGGTGACCCCAGCGATTACTCTCATCCATGAGGGCGTCCTGTTGTTGCCTTTTTGTTTTGCAACATCAGTGTGACGCGGGACGCCCTTGTTCTGAAACACCAATCCGAGGTTACGCAATGCCGCGAAACCGACGCACCTCAATCAACCGTCAAACTGCGCCCTGAAGAGACCACACGAACGTGGGAGTCAACCTATGGCGCGGTCTTGAAGGCTAATGAGGCGTCGATACGACCTTACGCACCCAAAGCTACCACGAACCATCAATTGGCCGCGTAAACTCGCGCCCTGGCGAGACGACACCCGGAGCTAGCTCTTTTAGTTGCGTGCAACGGGCTGTCGTTTCCAGTTTGATTTGGCGTTCATCCGATGCGTTCAGTAGCGAACTGTTTGCATACGTCGAATCCACCATCACGGATCAAGCCGAGTTGGAATCCGAGTTTTGGGATTCAGTGCTTTCACTTTCAATCGTCCCCAACCATCCGTTAAACGCCAATTGGTTGAATCGAAAGCTATCGGCGGAGTGCATGGCGGATCGTGACGTGTGGTGGTCCACTTTTCTTCATAATCGACATGGCCAAGGCGGCAGGGTCGACCGTTTGATCGCATGGGCATGGAATGCGGGTACGTCCGAGGCTTTCGATGACGAAATCGTCGAACTGGCTGGCGTTACTCTTGGTTGGTTCTTGACGACGTCTAACCGCGAAGTGCGTGACAGAACGACCAAGGCTATGGTGTGCCTCTTTCAGCGGCGTCTGCCACTGTTTTGTCGAGTGTATCGACAGTTCAACGACGTTGATGATTTGTACGTCCGCGAGCGACTAAACGCGGTCGCCTACGGATGTGCGCTACGATCGAACGATGAAGCAGGAATTCGCGAACTTGCACAGGTCGTGTTCGATAGTGTTTTTGCAGATGGTAATCCGCCCATTCACCTGCTGCTCAGGGACTACGCGCGGCAAACGATTGAGTACGCGATTCACATTGGCTGCGACTTGGCGATCGACGTTGATCTCATTCGTCCCCCATACCGAAGCCAATGGCCAGCACCAGCCGATTTCCCGACCAAAGAAGAATGCCGAGATATAGCTGATGATCGCTTCACGCAGTACATCACCGGACACTACAACAAATTTGCCGAGCATGCGTGTTCGTTTGACAGATGGAGCACTTTCAGGCTTGACGAACCACGCAAGCATAGTCCACGTGAATTGCTGACCTCTTTCGAGCAGTCGCTCACGGAGCGACAGTACGCCTTGCTCGAATCAATTCGTGACCTGCAACTAAAAGAATCTGATAAGGTCCTTCTTGGTTTGCGTCAATCGGTGGGGGATCTCGCTGATGACATGGCTGTATCCGACGACGAAACGGAAAACGAAATTGCGGCTGCAATCGAGCGATTCGGGCGTAGCCTGAGATCAGGAAGCCGGAAGCGGAATCAGTTCGATCGCATCATACGGGAATACGTCGAGAATCCGCATGCTCTTTATCGGAGTCGGCCGACCCTGGACTCGGAGAGTGCAAGGCGTTGGCTCGTTCGGCGTGTCATCCAGTTAGGCTGGACGGCTGAGCGCTTCGGCGATTTTGATCTCGAGTTTCGCCACTCCGACGATGCGATTACGAGTCACGAAACCATCGGCAAGAAGTACAGTTGGCTCGCGGTTCGCGAGTTGCAGGCGAGAGCCTCAGACAATTTCGAGATGAGAAGTGCGACGAGCGAAGTGAGCTTTCAATACGACGGACCGTGGCGGCTGATCTATGGTCGAGAGATGGACCCGTCCAACACGATCTCAAAAACTATGTGCGACAACTACGAACCACATCCGGTTTCGTGGTGGTCACCAGTGACCATTTCGAGTTGGAACGACGATATTTCTGACAATCAGTGGGCTAAGATCGAGTCCGATCTCCCTGATCCAATGAATATGATCAGTGTCGCCGATACCGAAGGGCGTCGTTGGCTGACTCTCAATGGCCACTATCGGTGGATGAGCCCCGTCCCCGTCGGTGAAGATGAGTTTGAGTGTACACAGCGTAGAATCACGTTCACAATCAACAGCTACCTAGCGTCGGCCAAGGCAGTTCCCCAACTCATGAAATGGGCTCATAGGCAGCGTTGGGCAAAGTACTCACTTCCGGAGAACGACGGTTACTCCAACGACATCTTTCTTGGCGAGTACTTTTGGTCTGAGCGATACAAAGAGATCGAGGCAGAGTCATCGGCCGTATCAGACTGGTACGATGGGACTGAGCATGGACGAACATTGCCAACACCACTGCTCATTACCGCCGAAGAATACGCATGGGAGTACTCGCCGTCAGACTCCTCGCTGATTGACAGCGTTCGCTTCAAACTGCCAAGCAAACCACTTGTGACGAGCATGAATTTGAAGCAGCGAGGCAGCCAAGGCTCGTGGCAAGACTCTGAAGGTCGGGTGATTGCCATGGATCCCTCAATCTATCAGCCGGGGCCGAGCGTGTTACTCCTTTGCCAAGAACGAATGGAACACTTCCTAGCCGAACAAAACCTCGCGTTGTTTTGGACCGTATTGTCAAATCGACACCTCGTTGGCGGCCACCATCTCGATCAAGAAGAGTTTATCGGCCACGTCGAAGCAAACGGGGCATACTCACTTCACAAGGGCTCTCTAAACGGAAACACATCCGCCAAGTTTCTTCCAAAAGGAACGTGGTGATGTCGACTACAATCTGGTCTAACGCACGGAACTTCGTTGTTGTCGAATTGATCGCGGGGACTGGATGTCGACACACATATCTCCCTATGAATCCGAAAAACGGACCCACCTTGGGATGATGACGATGCCTCGGAGTAGATGTCAGCACCTTGGATGACGAAAAGCCAATTCAAAGTGAGCGTTCGGGCAATCATCAAACGGCTGAGCGACCTTTCGATCATCAACGACACACACAACCGGCACCGGTTTCGAGAGATCAGCCGGCTCGCCCCTCGCTACCTTGCTCGTCGTGTTGAATCCGAGCCTTCTGGCCCATACACAAACATCGGTTCGAGATCCGATGATGTCATCGACTCTGCTTCACGAATCATCTCGGACACAACAGCTTTCCGTTTTTCAGTATGGCCGATGTATTCGTGCAGAGTCTGATCCAAGTCGGGGCCAGCTGGATGCTTGTCAATCGCGTAAGCCAATAGTGACTCGAATCCTTCCAGAGACTTCATCAAACGCATCAGACGCGCTACCGAAGCAGTCCGGCCCGCATGGACAACAGCGTTGTTCTGCGCTTGGCAGACAACTTCAAAGATTGGCCATTGGATTGCTTCTTCTTGATGCCGTAGCCTTGCAATGAGTGCGTCGGACAATTCAACGAGATCGGAAAGAATTGATCCGGGGAAGCCCGCTTGCGCGGACTCCAGCAATTGTTCGGGCGAATGTTGATCTTGAACCGTCATGAATCCATCCTATTCTCAATTCGATCCCGACAATCCACCAGCCCCTTTGCAGCAGCTTCCAGTGAATTCTCGGCGGCACATCGTGCGTTCAAGGAACGCAGTCTATCGACAAACTCCTCCAGAGCTTCAATCACTCGGTCGTAAACCTCTTGGAATCGCGACTCGAAGTCCTTGGTTTGTTGAGCGTCTAGCGACGCTGCCTTCGTCGATTCTTCATAATCCGCAGCGGCACATCGCAGTCTCTGACGCTCATGCTCAATCTTGCCATGCGCCTCGGTGAAAACATCGAGCTTCTCTTGAAAGCAGTCTTGATACGTCTGACATGCCTGCTGGAACCAAGGTTCCTCAATTCCTGCTAAAAGTGATTCGCAAAAGTCCGAAAGAGCAGCAAGCTTGCTCTTCCGATATCGCGCCGCATGTTGCTCTTCCGCAAGCGACGCCAGGATCCCCTTCGCTTCGGAAGAGAACTTGCTAACGTTCTGCCTGATAACAACGCTGAAACTGTAGCGGCTGCCAATCTGAACGCCTGCCGAATAGTACTCGGCATCGCGACTGCTCGTTGAGGTCGCAGAAGCGTTCAAATCAGGCAAGCTCACGAATGTGTTTACCTGCACGTCGTTTGCCAACGTTGCCGTTGCATCTGCCGATAGTTCGTTGTCTGACATCTGAGCCGATGAGGTGTTGCGAGTTGATGGTTCGTTAGCCTTCTTCGCGAAAAACGATTTGATCGTTCCAGCGTGCAACAACAGTGCCAAAACGCAAAGTCCACAGAAAGACCCGCTCTTAGGTGAAACAGGAACCTGCAGTGGTCCGAAAGCGACCGTAGTTGTAGGGATTTGATCAAACAGACCCGCAGCCACGGAAGAATGCGACTGACCACTTGGCCCGGCGAGGACCAAGCCTCCTGCGAACATGATGAGCAAAATCGCGACATTGCGTATGCTGCTCCAATGTTTCCGTAGTACTACCACAGTGTCTCCGTTCGCTACAGTTAATCAGCCACATTGCTGACTCCACGCCTTGGAGATCAAGAATAGCGCAACGAGATCGGAAAACAATCCCTAATGACCTGTCCGCACCTGCCCAATCCTGGCTCGCAGGAGAAGATGCGAAGTCTAGGGCGAATAGCGTGCAACGCGAGACGTTTGCTATCAAAGCGTGCAGGCAATCCGGCAATCCAGGCCTTCATTTCCTTCTCCAACGTATTGATATCCGCGTTCGGAGCGGTTCAGCTTCGGCTCATTCGCCATAGCGTTAGCACACAGGCGATCGCCAGAGTTTCGTTCGGGTAATTCGCGACGAGAGAGATCGCTGATGCATAGAACAAAACGAACATCGGCGGGTTCATCGTATTTTTGACGTCTGGCGATAAATGGGTCTCTCGAAAGGCCGAACGACCTTTCGTCGGAGCGGAAGTACGTCCGTCGGAATTTGCGTCCGACCAGCAATCTTTCGGATTCTATTTACCTCGCGATGGATTGTGAGCAATTGTCGTCGGATCGGAGCGTACGGAGCAACTGACAATTCGTAAAACGCTAACGCAAGCCTTTCGGCCGAGTCCACCTTGGCTCGCTCTGTGAATGTCGCCTTTAGGTCTAGATAGAAACTCCGTGTCAGGGCCACATGTGCATGCCATTTGTCATCACGGCTTCCGTCTTTCTTTCGTCCACCTGGCTTGTAGCTGACGCTGTAACCGGCGTATTGCAGCGGCGTGTGCCGAATGTCTCGAATCGTCTTGGACTCGAGTTCAAAAAACGGATGAATGCCTTTAGTAGCCATGATTACAAATACGTTTTGATGGCGAATGAGTTGCAAGTTGGCTCGCCCACCTTTTTTGCGTCGTGCCCTCGTTGATTCGCTTACGGCGATCTTGTACTTGGAAAGCAGTTTCTCATCGATGACGAATGGATCTTTGTCTGGTGGAATAGATCCACGAACGTAAAACCAATAGCCGTGGCGAAGGTAGGAGCAGGCGATTTGCTGAATGAACCCCTGAATGGATGTCGTTTCGACGCGATATTTCATGTGCCTCCATGCCGAAGTGAGAAAGACCAAATGGGAAGGATTGTTTGTGGCACAGTCCTTCCAAAAAGCCGTTAACCGAAAAGGCAAAACCATCGGTCTCTTTCACCAAGTGCATCAAAGCCGACACAATCGATGCCTTAAACGAGCAATCGAAAATGCGCGGTGCCATATTCTTGAATTGGCCCACGCTAATTCATACTGCCCGTCACCAAAGAAAACCGGTCGGCTGACAAGTTGAGTGCAGACGCACTCCGCTTGTCCGCCGTCGATCCGCTGCCTCAGAAGGCTCGTGCGTCAGCACAAGTCTTCTTAGGCCGCTCGCGCCTCTTCAGGGACCGTTGACCGAAAACTCCAGTCAACAACACAAAACTTCGACAGCTACATACTGCCCGTCAGTCCTTTCGTCGTGCTATCGCCGTCAGCACCACCTGTTACGACAGCAACGAGTCCCGACTGCCTTGCCGGATACATCGCCCAAACAAAAAATCGAGCTTCCGCCCGATTCTCGTTCGACTCTCTACTTGGACCACACTCCCATTCAACGGCGTTTGAAACACCCGGATGACTCGCGAGTCTACACTCGCTCCGGGCACCGGTAACCACACCGGCTGCCGCTGAACTTCCTGCGTTAGTCAATTCCTTCACCTTGCGAATCACGTCGCTATCCCGTTTTAGCGGGAGGAACGTTGGCCGTATGCATGGCTCGTCAAAGCCAGCATCGTTTAGCGAATCAAGTTCAATTGAACCGTCTCGCATTTCTGGGGACCGAACATGGAAGCATCCCCTTACCCATCGACCAAGGTCTTTCGCTGCTCGGCAGCGTCTTTCGCAAAGTTCACCGACAAGCCCTCGCGGGCCTTTCATAGTTGAGCTATTCACAGCCGCTGGATTTGCCAGCAGTCCCCGAGTCAAGTCACGCTCGGTTCGGCCTGTCGCCAGGCTCGAAGCTCCCCACGTCGGACACGTTGAACGAAGTCGATGACCCCGAACCCCGTGTGCAGGATTACTCATCATTCTCATGATTAAACCTCACCTGCTTTGGAGATTGACGGCCTCAAACCCGCGTTCGACAAGAACGCGGCGAGGTTTTTCCGCATCGCCCCCGATCTGGAATACAGTCCCCAGCGGGATCAATCTCATCGGATCGAATCGTTGGATTACTCGGTTCAGAAATCTCTGGCATACGAGGCCAGTGAAACGTAACCGGATTACTCAACGAAGCCTCCGTCGAACTGGACAAGCACCTCTCGATGCATCCAGCTCTACGGGCCAATCGCTTCACGGGAGGTTAACCCCGCGCCCTTAGCCTTGGTGGTAAGCCAAGGTTTACCAGGTGCGATTGGCTATCGAAGTTTGTCATGCTCGCCACCACTTGCGAATCGAATTTGCGACACGCTTGCAGCAGCACGTTCAACGTAAACGACAGCCGAAGCCGGGAATCCGTGCCCAGCCTCTGAGTTTTCAATAGCGCAACGCCAAAGTTAGGCAAGGATAAACTTGTCAGCAGCAGATTTGCTCCTAGCTGAAGCGATTTCAAACTTCATTCGACTTGTACGATTCGCAGTTCATGGACAAACGCATCGGAAGATGATACCTGCGTTACATGGATCCCAAAAGAGTCGATCAACGGTTAGTCTTCTTCGATCTCGTCGCAGCAGGCGAAGAGACGGACCGTCCGATCATCCAGATCGCGGCCATTGCGGTCGACCAAAGCCTACGGGAGATTGATCGCTTTGAAGCGAAGATCCGGTTCCGTCAAAGCGACGCAGATCCGCGTTCGTTCTTCGGCGGAACTTATGATCGCCGAACTTGGCGACATTGCGAGTTGCTTGAACAAGACGCCCTTGTTTGCGTGCAGAACTTCTTACAGCAACACTCAACCCTTGATGCATTTGGTGGTGTAAGAGAGAATTCCCCTACCGCTCAGTTGGTTGCGCACAACGCAACCGCGAAATTAGCATTCCTTCGCAATTGGTTTTTACGTCATCGAGCGTACTTTCCCGCGTCGCCTCGTCCGCTCTGCATAATGCAGCGGGCGGCCTGGTTGCTCTATGAAGACGTGCAGATGACTCCAGTATCAAACTACCGGCTCGCGACTTTGGCAGACTACTTTGGCGTAGAAATTCGCCAAACGGTTAAGCATGACCTCCTGACCAAGGTTGAAGCGAATCTCGCGATCTACCGGGCCTTGCAGCGTTGGATGCCCAGAAGCTCTGCGGCGATTCCGGCTCGTCAATTAGAGTCCATCTCCTTGGCGGCGAACGCGAACTAGCTTTTCCTGACTGTTTCGCTCGGGTATTTCAATTGCCATTCCTCCATGCGGACCATCCTTTCTCGGCGGGCGCAGAAGCTGACAGCCGCAGGGTGTAGGCCAGCGTCGGTTACGAGAAGGATCATAGCGCGTACCTGCGAAGTCATCTTTTGCGATTAGATAAACAGCTTGCTCGGCAACACAGGGAAGTGTCCGGAAATACTCAAACTTCGGATCAAATTCGGACTCCCTGGCCTCAATCAAATTCGGCAACGTCGTCGCCCTGCCGTCGATAACGTCCCAATAGTCTGGGTGCGAGAAACCATGATTATGTACAACTTCATGCAGCACAATGCCCGCCACTTCCCAGGCCAAACGCTGCCGACCGACTGGGTCGCTTGGAAACACTTTTGGACTTGTGTTTGCTACTTCTAGAAAGTAACGCCAGTTCATGTTGATGCTATTGTCGTGCAAACGGGCCGATCCAATGGCGAATTCGCACTGATAAGGCGTCATGGAGCAAACACAAAGCCGACCTTCATCGCCATCGTAGCGAAACTTCCCAAGCTTGAATAAGTCCGTCAGATCAGTCGTCTCGTAGCCATGAATGGGATCGGTCAATTCAATCGGCGGATACTCGTCCAGGATACGCTTCGTGTGCTCGTAGATCGTGCCTGTGCGCAGATGTCGATGCAGCAGTTCCATTGCCCTCTCCATGACTTCCAACATATAGAACTCGCCAAACTTTTCGCCAAGTAGTTCGTCTCGCAACTCGGGATGAAGTTGCCAGTCGGTTGTATCAAGATAAGCCATGAGTGCAATCCAGGATTTGAGAAGCCTCCATTCTAATTCCTCGATTTATCGGGGGCGGCAACTGTGGATAACTTCAGGAACACGTGTCGGCACCGTCACGCAAAAGACGGGAAAATGCGTGTCGCTTGCGTCGCAGAATGACGGAAAAGCGTGTCGCTCGCGTCACAGAATTCGGCCATTTGTTTAAGGCGACTGCGTGTAAGCACACGGATCGACTGTGAAAACCCTGGAGATTTGGCGAAGGTGAGGTGAGCCCCAAAGTACTTGTACAAAGTAAGTACTTGAAAACAAATGTTCTTGCTTTTGTAGTTAACCAACTGATCTCAGAATGTCGCGGGCGGAGGAAACAACGGTAGGGGAGCTGTCCTTGATTTTGGACGTCACGTTGTCCTGAAAGATTTCGGCTCGAAGCTTTTGGAATACTTCGGAACTCTGCGGTGTCATCTCATGCAGCTTCGCTTCCTTTCGTTTCAGATCAACCCACCAGTCGGGCGGAGTTCGTGTGCCGTTGGATGCCTTGTCGAGTGAGTCGACGAGAAAAGCCATCGGGCTTTTGTAAAAGAACGACATGCCGTGTCGTTCAATCGCTGCTTGAGTGATGTCACACCATTCATTTAGCAGGCGAGGCGAGAAACGTTGAATCAGTCGAATCGCTGGACCGTCCTCGAAGCCTATCTCACGCAGTGTCTCGAGAGTGGGGGAGTCGGCGGAAGATGGTCGGTAGCTCGCATGCTTGGCCGTTTGAAAGTAGGAGCCGCGTTGAAGCCGAACGAATTGATTTCCGCAACTGGTTTTGAAGACTTCCGCTTCTGATAGAACGTGTAGTTCAATCAGCCGTTTCAGGCAGCGACGCACTTTCGCTTTCATCTCACGAGGAGCCAACGTCGGGCTGAACCCAAGTAGATCAGTTGCTAACTGTTCCAGTGCGATCGCTCGCAGACGCGTGCGGCGGTGCGAAAGCACTTTGCTGACGAAAAGAAACAGTCGTCGGCTGGCAGCGTCCAATTCCCGATAGACGGCGAGATCAAAACGAAAATGACCTGCTGTGGACTTTACCATCTCGAAGAAAATCGGGTCCCAAGCGATTCGCCATGCCCGCGAAGATCGTGGGTCCTCCGGCAAGCTATAGCTGAAGAAGCTGAAGCTGACCCGACGGTGTTCGGCTCGCGTCGGATCGTAGAAGTTGTCGCTCATGTAGTTCAACACAGACAACCGACGAAGTGCTTCGCCGAAGGTTTTGTACTGCCGACCACCACGCTTGCTTCCTTGGTTGATGATTCCAAGTTGCCTGAGAATCCAGTGCGGCGTCGCCACGAGTTCCGCGTGAGGTTCGGCGGGCAGAAGACTCAGCGCGAGCATACCCCAAAGGTACAGCTCGTCAGAGGCCGACAATCCCAAAGGTGAGAAAACGCGGGCCTTGGCATAGCCTCGCTGCCCTGACTTGTTCACGAAGGAGTACTTCGCACCGTGGACAAGATTCTCGCGAAGTGATGCACGTGAATCGAGGGGACACAACGCGTGTTCCACGATGGACAGTTGCCCCATGCCCGTGACCCTTTCAAATGGACTTGATTGTTTCTTCATGTACCTCCATTGCTTTAACTCGCTTAAAGCATGACGACCCCGATGTGTCACCAAGAAATGGAACGTTGCCTGACCCTTGAGGCGGATGGGACGGAAAAGGAGAGTGATTTCGCGAAGCTATTGAGAATTGCACTGTGCAATTATTTTGGCGGGTTGCATGAGGTCGTCCGTCCGGAACTAAAATATGAGACGCAAACGACACGTACATACACCCCTTCAAAGTGAGTGCATTTTCCTTGACGACCTTCTCCTCAACGTGCGACGTTCTTGGCTGTGATATCGGTGACTTGAATAGAATTGCACGGTGCAATCAGCGAGTCTCGTTTGCCAAGGAGCGGTATGGCGGGAGTGACCCTGTGCTTGATCAATCAAAAAGGTGGTTGCGGGAAAAGTTCGACGTGCTTTCACCTCGCCGGTGCCTTTGCTGGACTCGGCTACTCAGTCCTCGCTGTAGACGCTGATCCTCAAGGATCTCTGAGCCAAGGTTTCTTTGGCAGTGATGAAATCGAGAACCTTCCAGCCGAACAGACTCTCGCAGCCGTTTTTGATGAGTCAACTTTCTTCGTTGATCGCCGTCAGTTGATTCGGCAAACAAGCTTCGACAACATTGCGATTCTCCCGACAAACCTGCATTTAGCCACATTCAATGCACCAACGCCAGAATCAGCAGGAATGATTCAGTATTCACTTCGCGACGCGCTTGACGAAATCGGTGAATACGATGTCACGTTGATCGACTGCCCGCCGAATCTCTATCAGTGCAGTTGGAACGCAATGATCGCTGCTGACTATGTGGTCATCCCGGTGCCGCCTGAAGACTTTGGCACTCAAGGATTGCGTGCCGTTCACCAGTGCATTGACAATGCCCGCAAGCTGAACACGAACTTGAGACGCCTTGGTCATCTCATTACCCGATACGACCGAAGGCTACTCGTGCATCGTTCCTACGAAGCAAGGTTGCGGACGCTCTATCAGGAAATGGTGCTGGACACGGTGATGCCCGAAGTCTCTGCGTTCAAAGTTGCACTCGCGTGCCGGCAACCAGTCCAAGCATACGCACCAAAATCGAAGGCTGCGGCGAGCATGCGTGCACTTGCTGGTGAGCTACTGACGCGTATCGAAAACCGAACCAATCGAAAAACAATGGCATAATTAGCAATGGCAAAATTACGAGACACGCTTCAGCGGATCCAGGGAAACCTCGACGAGTCGATGGGCGTCCGAAATCAGGAAATGCGACCAACCCTTAGTCCGGTTGCGAAGACAAAGGATGTTGGACGTCGGGCACTTCGTTCATTCGGAACGCTCGACATCGAGAAACTCATTCCCGACCCAGAGCAGCCAAGGGCGGTGTTCAGCAATGAAGAGCTAGAGCAACTTGCAAACAGCATCAGAGAGAAAGGCCAGCTTCAACCGATTCGCGTTCGCTGGTCAGAAGAACTCGCGACCTGGATCATTATCTCAGGCGAGCGTCGGTATCGTGCATCCAAACAAGCCGGGCTTCAATCGGTCAATTGTCAGTTCGTTGATGGAACGCTGAGCAAGAGCGAAGTTCTTCAGCAGCAACTGATCGAGAACCTTCTCCGCGAAGACTTGAAGCCAGTCGAAGAAGCGAAAGCATTCGATCAACTACGAGGGATGACGGGATGGAACAGTAAGCAACTCGCTGAGGCGATTCGCGTTACCCGATCAAAGGTAACCCGTTCGCTGGCTTTGCTGCGTCTGCCCGACCAAATTCGCCAGCAAGTCGAAGACGGAAAACTATCGGCGAAGGCAGCATATGAACTGTCGAAACTGTCATCCGACGATCAGATTCTAGCTGCATTCAATAGCTTGGACCGAAGCGGTGATTACAGTGCCGCCAAAGCCCAGAATCAAGTCAAGCAACGGCGGGGTAAGTCGACACCTTCCAAGACTCGAACCAAGCTCACGTTCGCGAGCGAGCATGGCATCAAGGTTGTGGTGTCGGCATCGAAGCAATGCAATTATGAACAGGTCGAAGAGGCACTGTCGATTGCGCTGGCCGAGGTCCGTCACCGGTTGGACAACAACACCCAACTCTAACGCCCTAACCCCCTGAGATCATTCAATATTTGCCGATAAGTCTTCTTATCGGTCAGTCTTCACTGCACCGAGTGTTGCGCTTCTCAATTCATCCGACTAGCATCCGCGCGTGCAATCTCTAACGAATAAAAATTTCGGACTCGTCATCGCGTTTCTTGTTCCCGGATTTATCGCGATCTGCGGTGTCAGTTTCAGGTCAACGACCGTAAATGTTTGGATCGCAGGAACCGAGGGTGTCTCAGTTGGTGGTTTCCTGTACTCAACGCTCGCCGCGTTATTCGTCGGCTTGCTATGCAGTACGGCCCGATGGCTGTGCCTTGATTGGCTACATCACCACACCGGGATCGCGCGTCCCGAATGGGACTATGTAAAACTACAAGCGAATCTCGGCGCCTACACGCTTCTTGAAGAGAACCATTACCGCTACTACCAGTTCTATGGAAACAGTCTCTTCGCCTGGTGGATTGCTTACGGTTGCTGGCGTTCAACGCTCGCTGGCCAGGAGCCACAGCCAGCCGATTTGGCGTTTGCCGGAATTTCGCTGCTTCTGTATCTCGGCTCAAGAGATACATTGCAAAAGTACTACCGCCGTGTAGAAGACCTGCTGTCCCCCACCTCAACCATCGGCATCATCACGTCCCCGCTCGATTTCTCGAAACATGTTGCTGAGCGGAACGCCAAGAGCTTGAGCTAGTTTCTCGGCCACGCCGATGCTGACCTGAACCTTGCCTAGCTCAATCGAGCTGATATACGTGCGGTGAACCCCGGCCTTGGCCGCGAATTCTTCCTGGGACAAACCGGATTTCTCCCGGTGTTTACGCACTGTCTTGCCAAAATCTAGTTCAATTGCGTCCATAAACCAAGGATTATGGGTTGAACTCGATTTATCTACAGACGATATTACTACAGACGATCGTCTGTATCGTCAATTGCCCCTAACCCCGACTGGAGTAAGTCATGACCAATGGTGGCGGAAATCACGAACCCAAAGGTTCGTCAACAAGCGGCGACAAGAAGACCAGCGAGTCGCAGCCAAAGACCAAGCCCAGCAAATGAGCTGGAATCCGCGAAGCCCCTGCCACGGCCGGGGCTTCCTCTTTTCTTGAGGCCTAGGCCTGCACAGCGACAGGCGATCTGCTTGCACGTCACAAACACGATCAACAGCGACGGGCCCTTCTTTGCTTTTCAGTAGCGGAAATTTGCTTTCTGACTACGTTCGTGATATCCAAAAAAAGACCTGTGCTGTTAGGCACAGGTCAGGAAAACTTAAGTCGTCGACAAAATGGCCGCGTAGGTCATTATGACTGCGTAGAGAATCAAGAACAAAATTGCGTTGGCATTCTGTTCTCGTCTTCTTGCATCTACATATGAACGACTCACTTTTTCCGTCGTTTTCCGTTTCGTCTTCATGGTGTCTCCGTAGTTTTGGGTTCATTCGATTCAGCAGTACTGGTGGACTGCTGAAACCAACAAGTAAAACAAAGGTTTGAAGCGATGGCGGAAAGCGACTCCTTCCTTATTTTTCACAAGCCAGAAGGGGCTGGGTTCCGATTTGGGTAGAGGGGGAACGGGTCTCTTATTGCGGGAAACGTACTTGGCGAGAAATCAGATCGACATCGTTCATGCTCCAAGCGTACCCAGGGATCTGCTGCGATCAAGTTCGTTCTGACCCAAACTTTTTCTGAATATTCTTGCGAGCGACGGAAGACGCTCGTGCACGAAAAGACCCACGCGCAAACGTGGGTCAGAGAGATCTACAGAAAGTACACGGCAAACCCGAAGACCACGGTGACGAACACGAGGTTCGCGATACTGTGGAAAACAAAAAGCCGGAGCAACAAATCAACATCCGCTGGGTTGAGCTGAATGGTGAAGTTGATCTGCTGTCTCTCGTTCCTTCGGTGCTTGCGTCGATTATTGCGATCGTACATGGTGTCATCCTTGTTCTGGTTCATTCGATTCACACCCCGCAACGGAGCATGAACGGAACACACCGAACTCAGAAGACGCATGCGGCATCCACCGAAGTCAGTCGCTTCCATATTTTTCACAAGCCAGAAGCTGGGCTGGGTTCCGATTTGGGTTGAGGGGGAACGGGTCTCTTTTGCGGGGAATGTGAACCATCGCGGGACGCGATGCTAAAAGCTTAGCGAGCGATTCCTACCGATCAAGTTCGATGCCCTATCCGTTCAACCTCTGCTTTGGTTTGGCTGGCTGCATTTTCCGGGTCGGTGCCAGCCAAACTGGAGTCCAGATCCAGTTTGGAAAATCAGTGGCAAATCAGTGGCAGGACTGCCCATTTTGGCCTAACTTGCTTACAATTCAGACTCAACGTGAGTTTCGATACTCGTCCGGCGGAACGCTGGGTTTGCGTTGGTTTTCCAGCCTAAGTCCAATGCTGGTTGGGTGGATTCAAAATCCTGTGAGGGCAACCTCGTGTGGGTTCGACTCCCACCTTCGGTACTCGTTATGAGCAAAGGACTTGCGGCTTTCTGGGCCGTGAGTCCTTTTTTCTTGCCTCGCTGGCAGGGCCCTCGAAGTCCGGTCAGCGTCCCGCACAGTCTAAAGGCCGCTGTATCCCCGCGCAATACCCGATCCGAATACGTTTGGACGTGCCGCAAATTACGATAGGATCCTTCCGGCAGTAGTGCTTTCCGGTTCGCAAACTCCCGGGCATCCCCTTCTCCACTGAACTCTTCCTCAAAAGTTCTTTCCCTCAAGGCCATTCATGTTCATTCGCGCAATCCTGATCACTAGCATCACCTTCTTGGCAACGGTTGCCAGCACGCCAAAGACGATCGCTCAAGACGCTGCGATTGAGGCCAATAAGAACACGCAACCGGTTGATCGCCCAAAGACCATGGACGCGATCAAGGAGTCCGTCAAAGATCTGACGGACGAGCAGAAAGAGAATCTCGAATCACTCAAAACGAAAGCGATCGCACAGGAAAAGGCCCTCTTCGAATCGGCAGGCATCACTTGGAAAATGTCAAAGCAACGCAGCGAAACCTACGAGAAATTGAAAGCCAAGGGGATCAAGGGCAAGGAACTTTCTGCCCAAGCCAGCAAGGAAGCTGACTACACCGACGAACAGGCCGCCGCCCAATCCAAAGCCGGAAAAGTCTGGAACGACTATCGATACGCGATCGTCAACGTCCTAACGGCTGAACAACGAAAGCAACTACCCAACTGGTTAACCAGCGCCCACGCTGCCCGTGTCAAAGCGGAGAAAGAAAAAGCCGCCGCAAAGAAGAAGTAGCGGCCAGGGGAAAAACACCTGCGCGAACGCAGAACCGAAACCGGGTGCAAGCCTTTTCGCTGCTTGGCATCGCTTGATGAGACCTGACGCCTTGTTGTCGCGCTAACTGGACAGCGTCACTTTGGATGAGTTTTTTTCTTACTTTGCCAGAGAGATTCATTGATGGATGTGGGCGGCGTCATCATGTCAGTTGTCAAACGATTGGGGGCAAGCGAGTCGCTGTCGGTCGCGGCCCATTTGTTTGCCCCCATTCGTTTGACTTTATCCGCTGGACCACCACTTCGGTTATCCCTAGGCCGGACGAATTGAAAGAGAAGTATGCCGATGAAAATTCGAATTATCGATCGTCAACGGCATGAACCGTCTGGACGCTTCGTTACCGTCATTGCAATTTTCCTTTTCACGTTTGCGATGACGTCTCCTGGTTTTGCTCAGGATAAGTCCGACGACATCTTGTTGCTTTCCGTTGGCGAAAGTTCGGGCCTCTATTCCGATGTTGCGGTTCACTTGCAAGGGCTGCTGGCCGGTGTTGATGGCTATCGCAACGCGAAGGTGGACATTCTTCAAGAGTCGCGCATCGAGTCGCTTGCAGATGGGTTTTATGATCAGAACTCAGAAGATGTCGGGTTTCGCGCCAAAGTTGCGGAAGGTTACAAAAATGTCATTTTGATTCCCACGATCAACACCACGCCCACCGGCACGATTGAATACCGCGAATTCAACGGTGGACCAACGAATGTTTACGATGAAGCTCCGCTTGATAATAAGTACTTCGCGCCGGAAGTGTTTTATGAAGGTGCCACGCAGCTGAGTAATCTGATCTTGAATGCGGGAAGCACGCCCAAGATCCTGCTGCCAAATAACGTGGACCAGCAAGTCAGTGACTACGGTTCCGTAATGAAGCGTGTGGCCAACGGTGTCGGCCTCGATTTGATTCCTGGGGCTCAAGCGGTGCAGGCGACAGGAACGATATCCAATGCCGAAGAACAGTTCCTCTACGCCAGTTCCATCTTCACCCAGGTAACCGGGCTGAACGCCAGCAGCTCGACTTACACTCCCGCAGGCATCTCAAGTGGGAATGCCGCCGCCTTGGGGAATACAGCGCAAGCGACCATTGACACGCAACGAGCGACACAGCAGTACAGCACGAGCTATGCCGAGGAAGGTGCGGTCGTTTATCGAAACCTCGATGTCGCCACCGCGCCTTTTAACGATGTCGTCCGCTACGCGTACAAGGGTTCCAGTACTCATGACTGGACCCGAGATGCGCTCAACAAAATCATCGACAGCAATCCCGCGACGAGCGCGGCCTTTAGAAAGCTGGGCACTCGGAATGGTGAGAGTATTGGAACCCGGTATTGGCACCCTGATGACACTGACCCCAGTGACGCTCAGAATCAGTTGGGCAAATTAAACAATGATGCGGACCAAAGGGCGTTCATGTATGTATCCGGATCCTGGTTGGGCGCCGACGCCCAGGAAGTGATTGACCTGAATCAAGCCAACATGGTTCCCATGGCCTTCGACTGGATCAAGTCGTTCGCCATCGATTCCGTCAGCGGCACCGCTTCGACTTTGGATGCGTTGGATTACCACAGCAGCAGCGAATTATATTTCAACTATGCCGAGCGGGGTTGGAAGTTGATTCCGCTTACCATCGGGATGGGGCGTTTGAACGAGGCGATGCCAGACTTCGTTGCATCCGATGATGGACTCCATATGTCGGACCCATTGGTCTACATGAACGCCTACATGATGTTGAGTTCGGCACTGGGCACCGAGTTTCCATTTCCTGACGAGATCACTGCCGCGGATATTCATCGAGGTTCCTACACGACGGAGCAGATTCGAATGGCCGCCCTGATGGGGCATGATCTGATCAAGGAACTGGCTAACCTTTCTGAGACGGGCGACTTCGTTCCCGATAGCGATCTTTTGATTACGACCGATCAATTTGTGGCGGCCCAGATCGGTGAGCAATACAGCTTTCAGCTCTTCGCAAGCGGCGGCGATTCCGCTTACGCCTGGGAAACGATTTCCGATGCAGGCCTGCCCGACGGTCTGACTTTGTCAAGCGAAGGTCTGCTTTCTGGCACCGTGATGGATGACTTTGGAAACTGGAACGTGGCCGTTCAAGTGACCGATGGCACGGGCGCTTTCAAGAAAGCAGGTTTTAAGTTGATGGCTGTTGCCGTTCCTGAGCCGACGACGGGCGCGTTTGTATTGCTTGCTGCTGTTGGATTCGTCGTTCGTAGAAGTCGAAGAAGAGCGGATCGTTTTGCTTGAGGGTCAAGAATCGTTAGACTTCCAGCCTGGATGGATCCGCTACGGCAGTCACGATTCACCTCCGACAAGGCCTGAGCCAATGCCCGTTTCGAACGCAGTTCCACACGCGATTCTGTTCTGCTTGTTGAGCCTTTCGATCAGCAGCACCACGATGGCTCAGACGCAGAGTCGCATTCGCGTATCTGACGATGGCAATCATTTCGTTTTCGCGGAAACCCGACAGCCGTTCCGTGTCTGGGGCGTGAACTATGATCACAACGGCGCCGGTGAACTGATCGATGAGTACTGGATCGAGCGCTGGGACGAAGTGGGGCAGGACTTCGCGGAAATCAAATCGCTTGGCGCAAATTGTGTACGCATCCATTTACAAGTCGGTAAGTTTCTAATCGCTGCGGACAAGATCAACCAATTGGCAGTGGACCAACTGAAGAAACTGCTGAAGCTTGCCGAGCATGAAGGGCTGTATCTGGATATCACGGGATTAGCCTGCTACCACAAAGCCAACGTTCCCCCTTGGTATGACCAATTGAACGAACAAGATCGCTGGCAGACGCAAGCTTTCTTCTGGGGATCGATCGCCGAAGCCTGCCGCGACAGTCCCGCCGTGTTTTGCTACGACCTGATGAACGAACCGGTTTTCCCGGCGAAGAAGCAAGCAGGCGAAGAACCTGATCGCGAGTGGTTGGCGGGTGAGCTTGGAGGCAAGTTTTTTGTGCAGCGATTGACACTCGATCTGAACGGTCGCACACGCCAGGAGATCGCCAAGGCCTGGGTCAATCAAATGGTCGACGCGATTCGAGAACACGACGATCAAACCATGGTCACCGTCGGCGTGATTCCTTGGGTGTTCGCGTTCGGGGGCGGAAAGCCGTTGTTCTATTCACCGGAAGTGAGTGAGCGTTTGGATTTCGCATCGGTGCATTTCTATCCTCAGAAAGACAAGGTCGACGCCGCGATCACTGCTTTGGAAGCCTACGATATTGGCAAACCTTTGGTCGTCGAAGAGATGTTCCCGTTGAAGTGTTCCACGGCAGAGCTTGAGGACTTTGTAAATCGATCTGCCAAGTTTACCGACGGCTGGATCAGTTTTTACTGGGGCGAAACTGCCGCGCAACTCAAGCAAAAGCCCGAAGCCACGATCGCGCATGCCATCACCGCCGCTTGGCTAGAAAAATTTCACGCTATGTCTGCACAGATCCTGATGCTGCCGTAGCGGCAATGAGACGTTAGAAGAACGGACGGTGTTCTGGCCGTCGTATCCGACGTCCCAGGTCGCTCTGGACTTGACCAGCGATGACTCTGCTTGCGATCGCCATCATTGCGGTTTCAATTCGATCGCTTCGGCAGATCGCGTTTGCAGGGATGTAAAGGCGCACGTTTCGTGTTCTAAGTTTTTGACTAACAAAAGACTCGGAACGATACGAAGTTCAAGCGAACAATGGCAGCGACGCGTATTCTTTGCCGAGAACTGGCGATGGATCGGTGCCGAGCCAGTCTTTCAGAACCGATGCATAGACTTGGCGGAAGTCGTATTCGTGTTTCAGATCGCCATCCTGTAGATCCGTCAAGTTTGGACGTTTTCCGACAATCCCGGCTTTCACGCCACCACCGCACAAGAACATCGGACCGGCGGCGCCGTGATCGGTTCCTTCGCTGGCGTTTTCAGAAACGCGTCGACCGAATTCGCTGAACGTCATCACGCAGACTCGCTTCCCATGGTCGTGGCCTTCCAAATCACGTACCAACGCACTGACCGCATCGCTCCATTGGCGAAGCAAGATGGTGTGGGTTTGATCTTGCTGGGCGTGTGTATCGAAACCGTCATGCTGGACGTAGTAGATGCGTGTGTTCATTCCCGAGTCGATCAATTGGGCCACGACGCGGAGCTTGTTGCCCAGTTCGGTTTGGGGGTATTTCACATCGCTCTGGTAACTCGAAGCCGCTTCGGTCACGCGCTGGCTAGCGGCGATCGCCGAGGTCGTGCTTGATTGCAAAAAACTCAACAGTTCATTTTCACTTGCGGAATGGGTCGGCTGGCGATTCTGCAACAACTTCCTTAACGATTGCTTGTCATTGCCCCGCAATTGAAACTCCGCCAACTCGTTCACTGTCGGCACGCGAATGCTCGTTGATGCGATTGCCGCCGGTTGCTGTTCTCGGCCCAGGTGTAAGGCGGGGACGTCACCGCCAGCGGCCAACGGTTGTTGATCCAGGAAACGACCTAGCCATCCATCGGGGCGTGGTTCGTCTTTGCGCCGGCACGTGTGCCAAATGTCCATTGACTCGAAGTGTGAACGATTCGGCTTTTCATAACCGACATTTCGAACCGCGGCGAACTTCCCGTCCTGCAACAGTTCGTGCATGCCGGTCATCGAGGGATGAAAGCCATTGTCGTCATCGCACTTCATTACGTCGCTCGTCGGAATCGCCAGCTTTGGCCGAGCCGATCGGTAGTCGTCGTCGGCGTAGGGAACGATCGTGTTCAGTCCATCGTTTCCGCCCGACATTTGCACCACGACAAGGATTCGTTCGGTGGTGTTGCTGCGACCCGATGCTGCCTCTGCAAAACACTTCGGCAATGCCGCACCGACTCCGATCGCAGCCGCGCTACCAACGGTGGTTCGCAGGAATTTGCGTCGACTTTGGTTTGTAGAGATGTACATATCGATGCGCCTTAAAGATTCACGCGAGCTGGCAAATGGGGAGAGAAGTCATGGCATGCAATAGCGACCGCATTCGCCGCTCTTCGTCACCTGATCCAGACGTGACGGTTTGGCGGATCTGGGTCTTTGTTGGCTCATCCAACCGCACGGCAAGCAAACAATGCTCGAAGTGTTCGATGGCTTGTTCGGTCGTTCGCACACCCTGATCTCGCAAGTACTCCGCGAGACTCTTGCCATCGAATCGGGTCGCTTCGTTCTCCAAAATGTCGGCGACAAGATTCGCCCGCCCCAATAGCGTCGACGAATTGACCCACGCTCGGCCTCCGTCCCAACCTTTGACGTTCGGTGGATAGAACAAGCCTTGGCCGATGTTCAGCAGGCCCTTGGCGACGAGTTGAGTGTTGGTCGTGGCTTTGAGACTTCGCAGCATTCCAAGCACGAGTTCGACAGGCGATTTGATTTTGCGACCGATCGAAATTGACGAATAGAAAAGGTTGCTGCCAAGGATTCGCTGAACCACGGGGGCAACTTGCAAATCACTTTCGCGGAAAGCGTCCGCCAACGGCTGCAACATCGCGTCCGTCGGATTCGGCTCATCGCTAACGAAAAACCGATAAAGCTTGCGAGCGACAAAGAGGGGTGCGGCGGGCTGTTCCAATACGATCCTTACACCGTCTTCGCCATCAAAATTGCCGCTTTGCCCGAGCACCGTTTTCGTTTCTGTATCATGTTGGTAACGGTTCTTGCGAAACTTCTTGTTCTTGATCTCCCAACCGGTGAAGCAGCGTGCGAGCTCGAGTACGTCCATTTCGGTGTAGCTGCCTTCCCCGAGGCAGAATAGTTCCATCAGCTCGCGGGCGAAGTTCTCGTTCGGATGTGCTTTTCGATTGACCACTGAATCGAGGTAGACCAGCATCGCCGAGTCTTGCGAAATTTTATGGACCAAATCGCCAAAGTCGCCGAGCGCATGGTCGCGCAAGAGCTGGTTTTGATTCCACATCATCCTGGCATCCTTGACCTTCTCCGCGCCCGTTGCAAAGTGACCGTGCCATAAGAGAGTTGTCTTTTCGAGCAACTGATTTGGCGTGTAGAGCAGGCGATAGACCCATGCCGCAGACAACTTTTTTGCGTCACCGCCAGCCAGGGTTGCTTCGGCGAGCGCGTCGGCTGTGGAGCGGAAGTCGGTCGATTCACGGTTGCCCGCGACGAGTTCTTTGACCACGTCCGCAGGAGTACGGTTTACCGTTTCATCAATACGGATCAGGTCCATGCCGAACCCAGATCGGCGATACAGATGCGCCACCGTAGATCGGTCCCAAGGCTGATCGGCCGTCGGTTCAAAAGGCTGCCATGCCCAGGCCGGATCGACGGAGTGCATGTTGTTCATCACTGGGCCTCCGAATCCGACGTCACATCAACCGCCAACCCCAACGTCATCTGCGACTCTGTCACATTCAAGTTCAATCGAACGTCGCGAAGGAATCCGATCAACTCCAACAGCAAAGCAATCTCGTCTTCAGCCGCTTGTTTACTATGCCCCTTTTCGAGCATGCTGTTGGCGATCAACTGTGGTCGGTTGGTTTCCAAAATGCGTTGCAAAGTCGTCGTTTCCAACCTGCCGATCGTGTTCGGAACGCCTGCCTGTGATCCGACTTCGTTGTCGTGCTTGTTGCCGCTGGGCGACTCAATCAACTTCCGCGCCAACGCGGTGGAGCTCGCGAACACAATTCGTTCGCCCGCAAACGCCAATGTCGGTGAAAAGTTGAACTGAATTTTCGCATCGCGGCTTTCTCGCGCGCCCTTTTCCGGTACATAGGTCGCCGTGACCAATTGGGCATCGCCAACGGTCTCCATCCCAAGGTCGAATTGTGGTTGTCCGTTTTGGGCGCCGGTGACATTAAGGAATCCGATAAAACTTTGAAACACACGACGCAATTCGGGCTGCGTCTCGTCGGGATTTTTCATCCGAAACTGCACCGCGAACGCGGGCAATTTGATCGCCGGCTGGGGCAGCACGTCCGTAAAATCTTGTTCCATGCCGACAATCTGGATTTCACTTTCCAGCGAACCAAGGATGTCTTCGCCGAAGTCTCGACCGGAAAAGAATGTTGTCAGCGTCGTATCGGCGACGGCGAGTTGATCGACGGCTCGATCGGAAACGAGGTCGCCGGATCGCAGCCACATTTGCGACAAATCGCGATGCGTCGACACTGCGAACAAACGGTTTTCCACGTCCAGAAGCGACGGTGCGGCGGCAAGTTGGGGTTCTCCGAAAAAGTACTCTCGCGGCGCTTCCCAATCACGCTGATGAGGCGTTGCCAGACGCAGCGACAGCCCGGCATCACGAATGTTGAACTGGCCCGTCACAAACGATGTGTGACGAAGATTTGCCAGCACACCGCCCAATGCAACTTCGCCTACGATGTTGTCAATCTTTTCATTGAAAACGCTTTTTGCAAATCCAGCATCACGCAGTGGTTCAATGTCGACGTACGCCGAGACGGTTGAATGCTCTCGGTCACCCAGGTCAATGGATTTCTGTGCCGCGGCGTAGGTCGTGTTGGTTTCGAGTGAATCGCCGTTGCGATCGAGGTACTGGTCAATGATGGATTTGCCAAGTTCCGCATTGTTAGTCAGAAGCAACCAATCGTGAATCCGCACCATCTTCCATTTGTCGCCCACCAAGTCGGCGGTGAATCCGCGGTATTCACCCTGTTTCGCGGTTGCTCCTTGCATTTGCCTGAATGCCAGTACAAATCCGCGGAAGCGTTCCAATGAGTCCGCGTCAGACGAGTGAACCAAGATCGCCACACCGCCATCCGAAGCATCGAGTGCGATCGTAATGCCGCGATCGGTCAGAGTCTCCATTGCCTCTTGCCACGGCTTTCCCATAGTCGCTTCGAAGGCACGCAGACCCGTTTGGATCTTTGCCGGAGCACCCGATTGGATGAACCCATCGTACGCCGGCATCGCTTCGAGTTTCGATCGAAGCGGATGTTTTAAAACGGTTTCCAATGCCTCGCCCAGATCAGAGACTTCCGCACAAGCGACAATCGAACTGGGCAGCAATTCGGTCGCCACACAGTCGACACCGCGTGGAGGCTCAGCGAACGAGTCTCGCGGCCAAGCGATCAAGCTGGCAAGGACCAGCATCACGCTCAGCACCGGAAGGGAGAGTTTCATTTGACGGAGCATGGAGTTTTCGGTTTGCAGAAAGAGTTCGGTTAGCACAACGAATTTTACTGGATGGATCGACTGCAGTCGTCGTATTTCTGCGTACCAATTGTCCTGTTCGATGAACGCGATACCCTGCAGACCGCTAGTCGAAGTCTGGTGGCGACTGTACTTGCTCTGGCGGACCGGAATCGATTTTGGTTTCTGGGTGTAGATTTTTCCATTCGCATAGCGTCGTGCGAGTGAAGTCATAATCGTCGAGGGGCAATTCCGCCGATACGCGGACGCAACCGCCTGGGGTGCCAGCAAATGAGACATCGCATCCGCAAACTGACGCGATGCCTATTTCGTCAGGTGAGTAACAAACCAATCGACCATCGCCTTGGTCGCATTCTCAGCGTCCTCGCCTCCGAAGCCGTGGCCGGCGTTCTCAAACTCGATCAGTTTGCTTTCAACGTTTGCTTCTTCGAATGCCGCTTCTATGTTGCGGCTGTGCGATATGGGAACCAAATCATCCTTTGCTCCGGCAAGCAACAGTGTCGGCGCGTCGTCGGGCGTGACATGAACGATGGGCGAGTTGGGTTCTGCCGCAATCATGTCGATATCGAGCGCCGGGAACCGTTGATAAGCGGGGAGCCGATCGGGGGCGTCCCTGGCCATGATGCGCAAATCGGTCGGTGCGACGTACGCAACGACTGCGTTGACTCGATCACTGACCCGTTCGACGGGGTCTTTTGAATCGGTAATTCCGTCGTCGGATGCCGTTCCAAGCATCAGCGACAAGTGTCCCCCCGCACTCATTCCGAACACGCCAATTCGGTTCGGATCGACTTGAAACTTTTCGGTATTGATACGAATGAACCGCACGCTGCGACGGACATCGGCGACCGCTTCGGCGATGGAGAACTTTGGGCTACTGCCGTGACGGACGGCGAACACCGTGAATCCCTCGTCCGTCAAGGGCTTGAACATGTGCTGTGTCTGTTCAGGCGGCGACCAATGGGAATACCACCCGCCGCTGACCATGAACAAAACCGCCGCTCCATTCACATGCTCGACGGGCGTGAACACGTCGCACGTCATCGCCAGTCCAAGTTTGTGGCCATAAACGACATCGGGTTCGATCACGACATCCTGTGCGTCGGATCGCAGCGGCGCGGCAACGAACACGCCGAGGAATACCGCCAGGATTGGAGCGTGTCGCAGGCGTAGCATCGGCGTTGACCCGTTTTGATTGAGGTGATGCATTTCAAACACCTCAACGACTGCATTGGATCGGCGAATTTCGACCGAATTGCAAGGACTCCGATCCGTTGCCGCTTACCGCTGGCTACAAAGTGTAAATGTCATGCCACGGGGCGATTGAAAAGGGACTACATGTGGGCGCTTCGTCCAACGCGATCAAATCCATGTCATCGAAAGAGGCTGGCTGAGCGATGTCGGTATCAGATAGCCGCACCTGATTGCGATCGCCGCCATGTCGAAGCCGCTTTTTCTTTCGCGCGTTGTCGACCAGGATTCGTTGCATGGCAATACCTGCTGTGCCAAATGGTGATTGGTCATGAAATTCAACCACAGATCAACGCAGACGAACACCGATTTTTACGCCCCCGTCTTCAGCACGCAATCTGTGTTCATTCGTGTTCATCTGTGGTTTTTCTTGGCGAATTGGTTCCCTTTCCTGACTATCCCGCGAGACGATTCGAGGTGAGCAGGAGGGTTTGCTTTAGCCGGACGCTCTCTTACGCGTAGCGGCTCGCTAAGCCGCTAAGGATCGAGCGGGAATTAAATGTACGATGGGCACTCTTGCCCGTCGCGAACATCTCGGGCAAAAGAGCCCGAGTTACGACAGTTATTTTCCGCTAAATCCTGAGCCACCACCGGCTTGGTGATTCAACGTCGACGTCGTTTGCGAGCCGCCATCACGCCGACGCCGACCAAGCCCAGGAACGCAAACGTGCTTGGTTCGGGAACAGCGACGACGTTTCGCAATTCCAATAGCAACTTTGGCCCAAGGCCGCTGGCGTTGTCCTTGGAATCGAACCGAATCGCTCCGACCGAACGGTCGACGTTCTCGCCATCGAAACGGACTTCCCGTGCTATCAAGAATTGCACCCTCTGGTCAGAGTAGTGTTGCATGAATCCGGTCACGTCCAATGCAACGGATTCTAGTGATTGGCTAACCGTCAGGTGCCCCAGAAACTCGGCGGTCTCACCGATACCGAGGATAAAGTTGTCGGCAACCAGCGTCGCCGTGCCGGTGGACTCGCCTAAGTTGTCGGTCATGCCCCAAGTGATCGTTGTTTCGTCCCATTCGTCACCAATGATGCCGTACACATGCGCGGTGACGAATTCCTCGCTGCCTTCACTGATTTCACCATGGAGTTGCAGCACAGCACGTTCGACGGCGACTACTTCTGTTATCCCGGTGGTGTCGAACTGAATCAATCCGACCGATCGACCGTCGGGTCCGTCGGCGACGTTTCGGACGAAAATGTTGTCGCTGCTTCCGGCGTTGCTGTTGATGTTGTTGCCGGCACGAACGGTCGCGTCGACAGACGCGGTCAAGTCCACCAGATGATCTGCGGCGGTGCGAGGTACGGACAACAGCAGGACGCTTTCGCTCGCCTGATCGACGTTGATCATCATGTCGCTGGGGACGACGATGCGGTGTGTGACTTCGGCCATTTTGCCTTCGGATACTTCTTCGATCTGGACGATCGCGCCAGGCTCGACACCTAATGCGGACAGGTCGAATGTCAGACTGCGGTTCTGCGATGACGATTCGTTTGCCGACAGCATGTAGAAGGCGTCCTTGGATGCGTTGTAGCTGGTGGCCACTTCCAGGTTGTTTGTTGTTTCCGATACGCCCAACAAATCCTGACCTCCGGCGAATCCCTTCGTGAACAATTGCAACACGCCCGCAGCCTTGGTGGCGCCGCCGACGTCGTAGGACGCGTCAAAGCGGCTGTTGGTAAAGATCGCGTTTTTTTGTAGGTCGGCGTCTTCGGCGTTCGAGTCAAACTTAAACAAGTAAAGCTCGTCGACCTGTTCATTCGCCAGCCCCGCAAAGATCCCTCCCAGCCGAGCGAAACGCGATGGCGTGTTCAGGTCGTCTGTGCGCGTATCGAACACGCCGTTGGAGTGGACGTTGAACTCGGTCAATGCAACGTTGACTTCGCCGATCAAGTTGTTCTGGCTAATGTCGCGAGCCACTTCGTTTTTGATGAAGTTCAGGTCGGCAGCGTATTCTCGCCCGTCTGCGTTGTACTGCTGGTAACCGTAGGTATGGATCAGCTGAAAATTCGTGTCGACTTGTCCCAAGAAGTTGGTGTTCAAGTTGTTGATCACCAGTTCGCCCCAACCTTGGTTGTCATCGCGCGTGTCGGAGTTGTCGGTGCGTGCAAAGTACTCGTTGGCCGAACCGGCGGTGATGGGTGCGATGACATTGGCGGTAAGGCTTTTGCCAAAGTCGCGGTTTACGTCGCCCAATGCGGACTGAATCGCGTCCGACGCCAACTGAAGCCGCAACAGGTAGTCGGCTTGAGTGACGCTCTGGCTGCCTTGGTCCGGTTCGTTGTACATGCTGAAACGCTCGACGTCGTGGTTGCTGCCTAGGTAGTAGGCTTGGGCGTAAAAGTGCTGCCAATGTTCCCAGCGGTCCGCCCATCCCGCGGCGGAATCGTCTTGGACCATCGGATACTGGCCCGCGGTGCGGTTGATGATTGCTAACTGGCTGATGCCGTTGTTGGCAAGGTCGCCGTAGGCATGGTCGAAGTTGATGAATCCCGAATCGTTGTTCCTGTAGCCGTCTTCAAAGACCGAGAAGTTGATCAACGAAGGGTCGGTGGGGTTGGACCGGACCGCTTCGCGACGAGCAAGGAATGACGATTGGCTATTGACCCCATCGCCGTGACCGGAAATGTCGTCGACCTGTTCGATATTGGGGGCCGACGTAAAGATGCGAGCACCGTTGACTCCGGTCCAACGCCAGAAGCTGCTGTTGTTGGACCCGGGCATGTAGTTGCCACTATTGAGCCCAATGATGCTGGGCGTTTTACCAATTGGATCCGTCGATAGCGGCCTGACAACGTTTTGGCCCCACGCGAACTGTGTCGCCAGAACCGGAATTAGTAACGTTAGGGTTCGGGTGAAAAACCGCAGCCCAAAACGCGACGAAGATTTGGATCGATTGGAGGTATAAGGCATCGGTTCGCAATCGGAAAAACAAGGGTCAACGTCGACCAACAGGACAAATGGATCACAGTGACAATCATGACGAGCATTCATCGCCGTTACCACTTTGTAGTTTTGAGTAGCTGCTTCGCTTCGTCGTAGTTCGGAAAAATCTGGCCCGTGGCAAGGGCTTGCTCAAGCAGATTCTTGGCAGCGGCGTGGTTCTTCCCAGCGATCAAAATTCTGGCCGCGTAGTAGGAACTCTCGACGCTAATTGGGCCGCCGACGAGCACCTGCTGTAAGATCTTTTCGGATTCTGCTTGCCCGCCATACCGATGCAGAATCCACGCCAGCGCCATCGCCGCGTTTCGGCCAGCCGGCGAGCGAAGATCGGGTTGCAGCTTGACGCCGAGTTGTGCGTATTGGATCCCACGATTCTCCATCCCTTTCATGTCGCTAAGCACGATGGCAAGTTCGATGATCGCAGCCAGGTTGGCCGGCGATTCCAGATGAACCGATTCCAAATAGTCCTTCGCCATCGGATAGTCCTTCTTGTAGCGAGCCACCAGCGCCGCCAGTAAACGTGATTCAATCGAAGGATCCGAATTTAAGACTGCGCGTTCGGCGCAGGCCTGTGCCATGTCGGTGTCCCCGGTCTCTAATGCCCATTGGGCCACCTTGATTTGAGTCGGGGCATCTTTCGGCGCTGCCTCGGCCGCCATCTTCATGTACTTGGCGGATGCCACAGTGTCTTTCGCTTCGTGGAACAGCAATCCCTGGGTCACTTCGGGACGTTGGATTTTGGTAGGGTCTGATTCCCAGTGCTTTTTCAACAGCGAGAATGATGCGTCGGCGTTGCCTTTTTTGAACTCGGCTCGCGCCAGCCTTGCCACCATGTTCGAATCGCTCAGGTCATCGCCGAGCACCTGGCCAAGCAGCTTGACCGCCAACGGCCAGTCTTCTCGTGCTTCGGCGATCGCAGCCAATCCTCGGACGACGCGATTCTTTAGGTTCTTGTTGCGATGTTCGTTCGTCGCAGTCGTTTTGATCATGTCGGCGCAACGGCGGAACGCCAGGTCGGCATAGGTATAGTTGCCATTGGCCAATGCATCTTCGGCTAGCAACAGCAACACGCTGGGCTCGTCGGGGATTGCCTGTCCGACGCGTTCCAGTTCGGCTCTGGCCAAGGCGGGTTGATCGGCCGCGTACAACATCGTGGCAAGCATGATACCGGCGGGCGGCAAATCCGGGTCGGCTTGCTGTGCCGCTTCCAACAGGGCACGAGCCTGCAGGAAGTTCCCCGTTTTGAAGATCACGATCGCCCGTTGGACGTCTTCGTGTTTGGCAGTGACCTTCGGAATGTACTCGCGAAGCAGCGACTCGGCCGTCATCTCATCCGCACGAGTCGTCGCCGGGTTCCATGCAACGCAAAGGGTCATCAACAGGCATGCCAGTGAATTACCGAGCCAACGAATCGGTGACAATATTTTAAACACGGGAACCTGCTGAGGTTGAAAGTGAGTGAGGCGAATGAGAACAAAAAAAGCACCCGCCGTCGTGGAGACTGCGAGTGCTTTATTGTGACTGAGATCAACGCGAATGCTAAGCGTTCTTGCGAGTGTTGCTTTTATGTTGTTGCCGACGTCGAGCAACACCAGCAATCCCAATGCCCATGGCGGCCATCAACAAGCTGGACATCTCAGGCACCGCAACGGCGGTGTAACTGAGGTAGACATTGTCGTCCCCTTTGGAAATCAACGAGAACAAACCGTTCGGGCTGGCTCCGTTTTGGTCGAACGCCAGTTGGCTATCGTTACCC
Source organism: Rubripirellula tenax (assembly GCF_007860125.1). Lineage (NCBI taxonomy): Bacteria > Pseudomonadati > Planctomycetota > Planctomycetia > Pirellulales > Pirellulaceae > Rubripirellula > Rubripirellula tenax. The sequence goes on along the minus strand of NZ_SJPW01000004.1, from coordinate 509,001 downwards.
GTCAAGCTCGATGCACCCGAGAAGACTAGCCATTCACGGTCCAATGCCCAGAATCCGTCGCTGAAATTCACCGCTCCGCCGTACACAAACTTAAGTGCTGTCGCATTCGTGAAAGTCAGGCCACCGAAGACATCGATCCCGTCAAAGGAAATTCCGCGGTCTCCGAGCGAATCGGTGTTCGAGACCAATTCCCATTCGATCGTGGCACCATCGTAGGTAAGCCCATTGTTAAACGTTTGAACGCCTGGCGAATTTCCCGGAGCGTGAATCCCGGAGATCGTCGTCGCACCGCCGACCGTACCCGTTCCACCCAGCGTTGCACCGGAGGCAACCGTCACGTCGCCGATTGCAGCAGAGTTGTCACCATTGATGACCAGTGTGCCGGCGGACACCGTGGTGGTGCCGGTGTAGCCGTTGTCGCCGGTAAGCACCTGAGTGCCGGATCCGGCGTATTCAAAGGTTCCGTCGCCGCTTATGGTGCCAGCGTAGGATCCGCTGCCAAGTGAGCCGGTTACCTTCAAGACGCTGTTTGTTGCGAGCAGTTCGATGTTGCCGGTGTGGGTGTTTGCACCCGCCAGGACGACGGTTCCGCTGTCACCCTCGACTTGTAGGGTTCCAGCTCCGGAAACGACGCCATCGAGGGTCAGGTCACTATTCCAACCCGCCGACAAACGGCCACCGTTGGTGTCGTCAATGATGATGTTGTTTGAGTGTGTGCTCGATCCTAGATAGTTCTTCAGATGACCACGCCCGGCAGTGACGCTATTCAGATTGACATCTCCCGTACCCAACGTATCGGTTTGCCCCCAAACGGTGCCTTGAAGCTCGGTGCCACCGGAATAGGTGTTGGCACCGGTGAGTCGAACCGACGAGCTGTCATTGGCAATGGTCAGCTTGCCGACGCCGGAAATTTCTCCGTCACTTGAAACCCTGCGATTGGTCCAGCCCGCGATGATGGTGCCGCCATCGGCATCAATCGTGATGGCGCGGTTGCCCAAATCGACATTCGAATTGTTATTCTGCAGGGTGCCCCCGCTTGGAATGCTCCCCAAAACCTGATCCAGGGGTTATGAAAGTCTAGAGCCAATTCCGGCGAAGGATTTTCCATGAGCAAGAAACGACGACGACATTCACCCGAACAGATCATCAAGAAGCTACGTGATGCGGATGCCATGCTGGCGGCCGGCAAGAGCGTTGGCGAAGTCCTGCAAACGCTCGAGGTCAGTGAAGCCACGCTGAGCCGCGCGAACTCCGATGGGGTCAGGTAACCAAGCGAACTGTGCGGGCGGCGTGTGTTGAAGTCCTCCCGCCAAGCTCGTGCCTTCGTCCGTGCGTCGTCTTCATTGATCAAGTCCGTTTGATGCAGGTACTCATCGCGCAGTCGGCTATTGAAACTCTCGCAGACGCCGTTCTGCCAGGGCGAGCCTGGTTCGATGTAAAGAATCTCCACGCCGATTGTCGCCAACCATTGCTTGATCGCTGTCGAGATGAATTCCGGACCGTTGTCGCATCGAAGTCGTTTCGGAACGCCGTGCATCGCGAACAGCTCTGCCAGCGTGTCAATCGCATCTTCGCTCGTGATGCTGCGTCCAACCTTGATCGTCAAGCATTGCCGAGTGTATTCGTCGACGATGTTCAAGAAGCGAATGGTCCGTCCATCGAGCGTCGAAGACTGCACGAAGTCCCACGTCCAAACGTCGTGGACGAAAGCCGCGGCTTGAACGTCGCACGCATTGCCGCGGACGCCAGTTGCACGTTTTTTACGGCGTTTGCGTGGCACCTTCAGTCCTGCCGCTTTCCAAAGTCGATACATCTTTTTCATGTTGATGGTCTCACCGTCGCGGCGAAGGAGTTGGCAGATACGTCGATAACCCCAACGAGGGCGTTCTCGTACGAACTGAAGAATTCGCTTGGTCAATTGTTCGTCTTCATCTTTCGGCTTCCCCTCAAATCGCTGACTCGACCGAGGTTGATCGAGCACGCGGCAAGCACGTCGCTCGGACACGTCGAACTTCTGTTGAAGCTCTTGCACCGCCGCGCGTCGCGATCGAGGGGTCGTCAGTTTCCCTTGGTGATCTCCTTCAGCATCGAGATGTCCAAAGCTTGGTCGGCCACGATCTTCTTGAGTCGGTTGTTCTCTTCTTCGAGTGCCTTGAGCCGCTTGGCCTCTTCGCTCTTCATGCCGCCGTACTGGCTCCGCCAGCGGCTCAGCGTGGCTTCACTGACCTCGAGCGTTTGGAGGACTTCGCCAACGCTCTTGCCGGCCGCCAGCATGGCATCCGCATCACGTAGCTTCTTGATGATCTGTTCGGGTGAATGTCGTCGTCGTTTCTTGCTCATGGAAAATCCTTCGCCGGAATTGGCTCTAGACTTTCATAACCCCTGGATCAGGTTTTGGGGAGCATTCCAAGTCAACACGAGTAGCAAAAGTAGTGTGGTCGCGTTGTTTTTGCCGCTCATGGAAGCTAGCGAATGGGTAAAGCGGGGTGATAAAAACGAGCAAGGCTCATTTATACTGTCGACACTTGCGACTACAGATATTCTCTGCGGCAACGCAGGAATTGGTAGTGAAAGATTGCATTGCCCCCAACCAACGAAATAGGTGCCCGCTTCAAGCACGTCGTTCTTGCGGTATGTGGTCGTGCAAGCATCCTGCGACAGGATGTTAGACTATCATTCTTGCGATGTCCCATGTTTTGTAGATTCTCAGAGAATATCGCTCGATAGTTTTCGAATTCGGACAGGTAGACGCGATTACCTCTATGTCCGCCGCTGCGGTCTCGACGCCCGCTATCTTCAACTCACCGCAGTCGCTTGCATCGAATTCAGATTTTTCCTACTTGTCGGCGAAGATTTGTTTCTGGTTAAACCAATGAATACGCACCACATCATTCGCATCCTGCTCTTAGCCGCTGTGATGTTTTCAAGCGTGTGTCGAGCGGAAGTTGCAACCGATCGACCGAATGTTCTTTGGATTTACGTTGATGACATGAGCGATTGGATGGGATGCTACGGCGATCCCATTGCCCAGACTCCGCATATCGATAGTCTCGCCGCGGAAGGTGTTCTGTTTCAAAACGCATTCATGCCGGCACCGGTTTGTTCGACAACGCGATCGGCACTGATTACCGGAACGATGCAGACGACATACGGTTTGCATCAACACCGAACCATGATCCGAATGCCGTTGGCGGAGGGATTGCGAACGGTTCCCGAGTTGTTCCGCGAAGCGGGCTACTTGACGTTCAACGAGGCGAAGGATGACTACAATTTTAAGCGAGATCGGGATCTGATGTATTCGCCCGAGTTCCAGCGGCCCACACGCAGGCAAGTCGTTGCACACATGGTCGGTCGTGATGTTTCGTGGTTGAAGCAGTTGCAGGGCAAACGGTTCTTCGGGCAAATCCAGCTCAAAGGAGGCAAGATCGACGGCGAAACGGGATCGAAGTTTCCGGCCAAGAGTCGCGTCGGAGACGATCAAGTCGCGGTGCCGCCGCAGTATCCCGACCACCCCGTGTTCCGTAACGCAATCGCCCGGCACTACGAACAGGTCGCCGAAACCGATGCGCAAGTCGGTGCGATCATCGAAGGTCTGAAAGAGTTCGGTTTGTGGGACGATACTGTGGTGTTCTTCTTTACCGACCACGGCAGCCCGTTGCCGCGAGCCAAACAGTTTTTGTACGACGATGGAACCAAGGTTCCATTGATCGTTCGTTGGCCAAAGAACATTCAAGCTGCGCGTGGTGAATCTCGTTCGGACTTGGTCAGCGGCATCGATATCACGGCCACCTCGCTTGGTCTAGCAGGTATCACCATTCCCGACTTCATGGAGGGACACGATCTGTTTGCAGATCTGTACCACTCGCAGAAGTTTGTGATTTCAGCTCGAGATCGTATGGGCAACGCGATTGATCGAATGCGTACGGTCAGGTCTCAGAAGTTTCGGTACATCCGCAACTACAAGACCGACCGAGCGTTGTATCAGCCACAGTATCGCGACAACTACGCGACGTTCACAATACTTCGTGACTTGCTTGCACACGGTGAACTCAGTCCGTTGCAGGCATCGTATCACGACGCCGTCAATCGCCCTGAAGAGGAGCTGTTCAACTTAGAGTCGGACCCGCATCAAACCGTCAATTTGGCAAAAGATCCTGAGTTTGCAACTGTGCTGACGGAACACCGCGAACACTTGCAGCAGTGGGAGCACGCAACCGATGACAAGGGACGATACCCCGAAAGCAAAGCGTCACTAAAATTGGTGTTTGAGGAATCCAAAGGGACGTGTGTTACGGCTGAGTATGACTTTTTGAAATCAGAACAAACGGACGCCAGCGACAACGCAGTCGAAAATCAAGACGCGATCGCGCAGCCGTCTCGCAAGGCGACCGATCAAGTGGAAAAGCCAAAGCCGAAGATCGTTCCGTACCCGGACGCGGCCACTTGGACCGACGCAGGGGTTGCCGTGAAGGAGTTTCCAGGGTTCGCCTTCATCGGTGAATTCGTAAAGGACCGCCAAGCACTGCAGGCGACACCTGCGGGTAACCAGTTTTATCTGTCGATCTATCAAGGCGGTTTGCCCGGCGCCGGATGGGATGGCGATGCGGTAGCTCATGAGTGGATCGAATTGAGCGATTTGCAGAATCGTTTGCAGGGTTGGACCAAGGTGGATCGCAGCAAAGCTGCTGTCGGCAAACAGCCGCCCGCCGGCGCGATCGTGTTGTTCGATGGTTCAAACACGAACGCGTGGAAGAATGCAAAGATCGTCAACGGAACATTGCAAGCGGGTGCGGCGACCAAGCAGAACTTCCGAGACTTCACCTTGTATTTGGAATACTTGGTGCCGCTAAAGCCCGAGCCACCGATCAGTCACCCACACCGCGGTAACAGCGGAGTTTTTGCCGTGGGAGCCTATGAAGTGCAGATCGCTGACACGTTTGGGCTCGATCCGAATCCGAACGCATGGAAAGAAGTGGATCTGCTAAAGCCCGTTGATACGTGGAGCGGCAGCGTCTATGGAATTCGGGCAGCTGATTTGAACATGTGCTTGCCGCCGCTCGCATGGCAAAGCATGGAGATCGAATTCAAGGCAGCTCGTTTTACGGGCGGATCCAAAGTTTCGAACGCGGTGATTTCGGTCATTCTTAACGGCGTCAAAATTCAAGACAACATTAGCCTGCCCGAAGGCACAGGTGGCGGTCCCGCTGGGCCTCGCCCCGAAGTGGCCAACGGCCCGATCTATCTACAAAATCACGGCAACCCGAATCGATTTCGCAACGTCTGGATCGTTCCTAGATAACTCCCACTTCTGAATTATGAAAAAATATCTCGCTACCTTCGCTCTCCTATTCTCGTTAACGTCGGTTTGTTCCGCAGTCGAGCGTCCCAACATCGTGCTGATCATGGCCGACGACCTGGGGCTTGGTGATGTGAACCATTACCAAGAAAAGTTCCAAGGAAAAAAATCTCAGGTTCCCACGCCGGCGATGGATCAGCTCGCCCGTGACGGCATGTGGTTCACCGATGCTCACTCCGCGACGGCGCTCTGTTCGCCAACGCGATACTGTGTGATGAGCGGCAATATGAACTATCGCAGCTATGCACCGTGGGGCGTGTGGGGCTCGTTCCGCGAGAGTCCCTTCAAGGCGGGCGAAGCGACTCTTGGGACCGTCGCCAAATCGGCGGGCTACTCGACAGGCTTCATCGGCAAGTGGCATCTCGGCGGCGACTTCCTGGATTCGGAGACCGGAAAAATCTATCGCCAGAACGAACGCAACGATCCCAACGCAACCGTCGACATGGCCAAAATGGTTGGCGGTGGACCAGGCTCGATCGGATTTGATTACAGCCTGACGATGCCATGTGGCATTCAAGGACCAAGCTACACTGTTTACGAAAACGGTGACTGGCTTCCGTTGAAAGACGATTCGAAGATCATATTTCTGGACGAGAAAACGGCGATCGACCCCAAGTTCGTGTCGGACAAGGGCCCGGGCCCGGGCGATTCCAACTGGGACGCTCGCGAGATCGGGAAATTGCTGTCGGCCAAGGCTGTCGACTTTGTAAACCAGCGGGCAGGCAAGGATCCATTCTTTCTTTGCTATTGGAGTCCCCACGTTCACTTGCCACACACGCCAACGGCCGAATTTGACGGGCTAAAGATCGCAGGAACGACTCCCTCGAACCATCTCGATACGCTTCGTGATCTCGACCATCAGGTTGCTCGGATTGTTCAGTCTCTCAAAGCCAATAACGTCTACGAAAACACCCTGATTGTGTTCACGTCCGATAACGGTGGATTGGGCATTGGAGCTTCGGTGAAGGCCGGGCATGATTCCAGCGGCGAGTGGCGAGGATTCAAGAATGCGCCGCATGAAGGCGGGCATCGTGTTCCATTCGTCGCCGTTTGGCCCGGGCGCATTCAACCGGCCAGCGTCAGTGACGAGATAGTCATCAATCAGGACGTATTGGCAACCATGGCGGCTCTATTGGACGTCCAAGTGCCCGTTGACGAGGCAATGGATTCGCTGAATCTGTTGCCGTTGCTGACCGGCAAAGGAGATTTTCAACCTCGCGACTATCTGATGATGCAGGCGGGCAGTAAGCACGAAGTCATGTACCGCCAAGACGGCTGGAAGTTGATCCTGCAAAGCGATCACAAGGTTTCAAAATTTGAACCGATCGCGTTGTTCAACTTGGATGACAACCCAACCGAAAACGAAGCAAAGAACATGGTGAACAATCCGTCGCAAGCGGACCGAGTCAAGCAGATGCGAGACACGTACATCGGCATTCGCAACAGCGGCGAGCGAACGACCCCAGCCAGCTAGGACCTGTCTCGTAACTGCTGGTTTTTGAATTGAAAAACACATTTGGCAATCTCCCGGGAGTCTTGCGACAGATACCCAAGGAGGACGCCAAATGCCCCGATATGATCTCACGGACCGAGAGTTCAATGCAATCCGACATCTGCTTCCCTCGCAATGAAAAAGACAGCGTGGGCGTCCGTGGATGAATCACCGAGTCGTCATTGACGGAATCATGTGGGTACTCAAAACCGGCTCTCCGTGGCGTGACCTGACTGCTGTGTTTGGGAAATGGCAGGCCGTCTACGCACGTTTTCGGCGATGGACCCGTGAAGAGTAATGGACGCGGATCTACCGAACTCCTTTAAGGCGAGTCGACGCGTTGGAAAAGATCGATCGTTCGACCGCGAAGGATACCGAGCCAGAAACTTCGTCGAACGCCTCATCGGCTGGCTCAAAGAGTCGCGTGATGTGGCAACGCGATACGATAAACTGACCTGCTCCTATCTGAGCTTCGTGCAACTCGCTGCCATATGACGGTTCATTCCACTCCTTTGATAGACAGTGCCTAGCGTGCTGCGCTAGGCGATCCCACTTTCTAAATTTCTTTCCTCTGATAGTTGTCCATGATGCGTTTCGTTTACTTTGCCACCGTTGTCGCTGCAGTCCTGTTTCGTACTTCCGGAGATAGCCATGCCGATCAGCGTCCAAATATCGTGCTAATTGTTGCGGATGACTTGGGGTACAGCGATGTTGGTTTCAACGGTTGCAAGGAGATTCCGACTCCGAATCTCGATGCTTTAGCGCAGTCGGGCGTGGTATTTGAGTGCGGGTATGCGTCGCATCCCTATTGCAGTCCCAGTCGTGCCGGATTGTTGACCGGTCGATACCAACAGCGTTTTGGCCACGAGTGCAATCCGGAGCCCGGTGCAGTCGCGTTTGGCGACCAGGCTCCTGGCTTGCCGTTGGGCGAGAAGACGCTGGCAAACGTGCTGGGCGATGCGGGCTACGTTACCGGCGCGATCGGCAAATGGCATTTGGGCGACACGCCTCGGTACTGGCCTAATCGTCGTGGCTTTCAGGAATGGTTTGGGTTTAGTGCCGGTGGCCTGAGCTACTGGGGTGACGTTGGAAAGAAGCCTGTCGCGTTGGGCGTTCACCGCGGAGACCTGCCGGTGGACCCGGAAACGCTGACGTATCTGACGGATGATTTTTCAAACGAAGCGGTGCAGTTTGTCGATCGGCATCGTGATCAACCGTTCTTTCTCTATCTCGCCTACAACGCGCCTCACGCACCTGATCAGGCAACGAAGACACATTTGTCGAAAACCGAACACATCGAATACGGTGGTCGAGCGGTTTATGGTGCCATGGTCGCCGGGATGGACGAAGGCATTGGCCGTGTGACGGATAAGTTGAAAGAAGTTGGGATCGCCGAAAACACGTTGGTGATTTTCTACAGCGACAACGGTGGCCGCAAAGAGCATGCGGTCAACTTTCCGTTCCGTGGGCACAAGGGAATGTTGTTCGAAGGCGGGATTCGTGTTCCTTTCTTGATGACTTGGCCAGAAAGATTTCCGCAGGGAGTGACGCACGGATCGCCGATTTCGGCGCTCGACATCTTTCCAACTGTTTTGGATGCCGCTGGAATCGCAGCAGACGCAAACAGTGATTTAGATGGCGTCGACTTGATCCCCTCGCTAGTGGCTGGCGGAAAGGAACAGGCGGAATCGTCGCGGCGTTTCTTCTGGCGTTACGCGATGGGCGATCAGCAATACGGTTTTGCGGTGCGAGATGGTGACATGAAGTTGGTTCGCAGTGGTTACAAGAATCGAGACTTGCTTTTCGATCTGGCCAATGATCCTTGGGAACGCAATGACCTAGCAAAACAGCAGCCCGATACGGTCAAACGCCTAGGTCAACTGATTCTTAAGTGGGATTCAAAGAATGTCGAACCGAAATGGCTTGACGCCCACGGTCCCAACGTACGGAGCGAAGAAGACTCGCGACAAAAAACAATTGAAGCTGCTTCAAGGGGCGAACGGTAACCAACAATGAAGGTTTATTCTGTGACAAGTTCTATTTTAATTCAGCGAATTGTTTTGATGGCGACTTGCCTTTGTATGCCGTCAGCCATTGCTAACGGATTTCAACTTAGCACTGATTCGAACGAGACGCTCTCGCTACCCGAGCTAACCGATGGTGCGCCAGCGGCTGGCAAACGCGTTGCCGTGAATCCGCCCGAGTACTCTGGCACAGGAGTGTTTCACACGCTTTATCTGCCGATCGAGTGGAAACCGAACGGCGAATCACTGCCAATCATCTTTGAGTACACGGGGAACTATTTTCCGCAGAGTGGTTCGACGGGAAGGCCCGAAGATGCTTCACTCGGGTTTGGTCTTTCGGATGGTAAGTACATTTGGGTTTCTCTGCCGTACGTAAACGAAGCCGGCGATGGTAACCAGGTGACGTGGTGGGGCGATGAGGAAGCGACCGTTGAATATGCCAAGCGAAACGTCCCAAGAATCATCCGGCAATTTAATGCGGATCCGAATGCCGTATTTCTTTGCGGGTTTTCGCGAGGCGCCATAGGTGTCAACTATCTCGGGTTGCGCGATGACGAGATTGCAAGTCTGTGGACGGCCTTCATAGCGCACGATCATTTCGATGGTGTGAAGGAGTGGAGCACTGCATGGGGATCGCCACTGGAACAGTACCGAAGCGAATCAACCAAGCGACTGGCTCGCGTGCGCAATCGGCCTTACTGGGTCAGCCAGAACGGCAGCAGTCACGCGACCGAGCAATTCGTTCGATCCACGGTAGCTGATGCGACCCCTTTCACGTTTGGATACGTGGATACGGAAGAAATTCTCGGTCCTTTCCCCAACGAACTTGCAAAGTCCTCTCATACCGACCGGTGGGCGTTCAAGCCGAGCGAGTATCGGAACAAGATTCGGGCATGGATGAACACAGTGACACGATCCAACGCTGGCCCCAAACACTTGGGTGACCTGATCTTCGAGGATCACTTTGAACGATCCGAATCGCAAGACGAGAAGGACGAGCCTGGGAACGCTTGGACGACCAGCAGCGATACGACCGCGGCCGGTCACAAACAAGTTGATTTGCGTGACGGATCGATGCACATTTTCACTCACGCGGTCGCCAACCACGCGACGTCGGTTCGCCATGCATTTGCTTTTGAAGACGGCAGCATTGGTATGCGATTCAGGTTGAACGAAGCTGGTGACAGTCTGAAGCTGAACTTCGCTGACTTAGCATGCAAGTCGGTCCACGCGGGGCATCTTTTTGATGTCGACCTTCGCGAGAACGCATTGGTGGTCGAGGACCGAAAAACTGGTGTCATGGATCTAAAAATGCGTGCGTTGTTGAACGCACAGTCGATGACGCGCGAGCAACGCGCAGAATTGGCTACGAGAAAGAAACAGTTCCCAATTCGGTTGAAATTGAAACAGTGGCATGAGGTGATGGTTCATGTTGCCGGTGACGAAGTGTCTGTGGAGATCGACGGAAAGCCAGCCGGAAGCCATCATTCGAGCGGCTATGCTCACCCCACAAAATCCTTGTTGCGTCTGCTTGTTCTGAAAACCGCCGACGTTGACGATGTCCAAATCTGGCGAAGGACGCCATCGAATACGACCGCGACGAAGGGCCCCATCGGCGCCGCGACGCTGGATTTCAAGTCTATGATCCGACCGGTTCCCGCTTCGGCCAAGTTCATTGACGAAGGCTTCTACATTTGGGGCGCCAGCATGGTGCGAGACACCGATGGCAAATGCCACTTGTTGTATAGCCGATGGCCGCGTGAACTCGGGCACAATGCTTGGGTGACGCATTCCGAAATTGCTCACGCGGTTTCCGACCATCCACTGGGGCCCTATCGACATGTCGACGTTGCGCTTCCTGCGCGAGGTGCACAGTTCTGGGATGGGATGTGTACCCACAACCCGACGGTGCACGCGTTTGATGGCAAGTACTATTTGTACTACATGGGAAATTTTGGCGACGGCAACGCTACACAGAAACTCAATCCGATCCACCGCAACCACCAGCGCATCGGAGTTGCAGTTGCCGATCATCCGGCTGGGCCTTGGAGACGTTTTGACAAGCCACTGATTGATGTGACACCTGAGCCAGGCGCGGATGATGAGTTAATGACCAGCAACCCTTCGATTCTACGACGCTCTGACGGAACGTTTGTCTTCATTTACAAGGCGGTGGGAACGAAGGGGCAGCTTCCGTTTGGTGGTCCCGTCGTTCACCTCGCGGCGACTTCGATGTCTCCTACGGGACCGTTCAAGAAACGAATGAAACCGCTGTTCACGGCACCGGGCGTGAAGTTTCCGGCCGAGGATCCTTTCGTTTGGGCCGACGGAGACCGCTGCTGGGCGATTGTGAACGATCACAAAGGCCACTTCAACGGAACGGGCGAGGACTCGCTTGCGCTGTTCACGTCGTTGGATGGACTAGACTGGGAAGTCGCGACAAATCCCTGGGTTTTGCAACGCAAGTTGACTTGGGCCGAAGGGACCGAGCAGTCCTTTCACCGTCTGGAACGACCGCAGCTATGGCTCGAAAACGGAGTGCCGACCGTTCTGTTTTGCGCTGCCGAAGAGACCCAAGAAAAGACACACTCGTTCAATGTTCAAATACCATTGCGAATCCCAAAAAACGACTCGACGGACGCGAAATGATAGCGCACCGAATGCCATTGCCGCGTCAGTCTCGCCCGTTGTCTGGTTCACCACTACCTGCCTGCCGGGAAACAGACGCAAATAGCAATTCAACCGAAGCAGTGATCGGCGTGGCCATCGCAGTTTTGTGGTAACTCAAATAAGAAATCGCGGTGTTGTTTGGGAATAGTTTTGCGAAATGTAAAACAGTTGCAAGACTCCATTCTATGCGTATCTAAACCACGGCAAAAAAATTGCCCGACGTCATCGACTCTGGCGTCTGTCCCTCGACCCTCCGGTAGAAAATTGTCTCTCGTCAAATTCGGCGTCGGTTCAGCGATGGTTGCCTTCGCAGCAATCGCCTCACAAACCTACGCAATTGAGCGTCCTAATATCATTCTGGTATTTGCTGACGATATTAGTGCACGTGAGTTGCCGCTGTATGGATCGTCCGTTTGGAGTCCACCCTCCGGCGGAAACACTTCGGAAGTTGCTTTGCGTGCACAGACTCCGGCAATCGATCAGATGGCGGCGGAAGGTTGCTGGGTTAAGACCGCTTGGGCATCGGTCGTCTGTTCGCCCAGTCGCGCGATGATGATGACGGGCCGCTACGCTCACTTACACAAATGGTGGAACAACAAGGATAAAGGTCGTTACATCGACGCCAATGGCAAATCGGTCACTTGGCCGCTGTATAAAAGTTCGCCTCGCTTGATCGGACATGTGGCCCAGCAAGCCGGTTACGCAACGTACTGGGCAGGAAAAACGCAGATGGCGGGTGACCTTCGTGAGTTTGGCTTCGACCAGGGTTGCTTCACGCCCGGCGAACTCGCCGATACCGACAACCCGTTCACCGATTTCAAGATGTACGAGAAGAAAGTTGACGGTAAGAAGCACCTTTTCAATTCGGATACCGACCAACCGATTGATACCTATCTTCAACACGGTTGGTACTGGAATCCGCATGTTCGGCTGATGAAGCATGCGGGCAAACTCAACGGATTCCAGTGGTGGCCCAATACCGCAGAGTCAAAGAAGACCTTCGGTCTGAACACCTACGGACCGGATGTCGAGTTGGACTTTATCTTTGATTTCATGGATCGTCAGCAAGCGGATGGCAAACCGTTTTTCGTCTACCATACGTCGCACCTCGGTCACGATGCATTTGACTGGTTGAATCCGGAATCCCCATCAAAGTGGCCGGGAACTCCGGTCGTGAAATGGGATGGCAAGGGATACACGCGAACTGACTCCCATGTCACGGGCGACAAAGGCGTTTACGACGTTCACGGAACCGTCACGGAACCAGGGATCCACAACCACGTCAATTATCTCGACTATCAGATCTGGCTCTACCGAAACAAGTTGCAGGAATTGGGGATCGCGGACAACACCGTGATGATCTTCTGTGCCGACAACGGAACCAGCGGTTACGGAAAGAGCAGTTCGGATCGCCAGAAAGGTACACATGTTCCATTGATCATTTTGGCACCCGGCATGACCAAGCACGGCCGCCAAGATGTGTTGGTGAGCATGGCCGATATGCTACCCACGATCGCCGATCTGACGGGCACGAAGATTCCTAGCGACTATGAGGTCAACGGTGACAGTTTTGTTCCGTTCTTGTTTACCGACAAAACCAAGCATCGCGATTGGATCTACGGGTACAACGGTGCGGACCAAATCATCCGTGGCGATCTTGTCATGAAGGACGGCAAAGGGAAATGGTGGGACGTTTCGGCTGAACCCGACGACTTGATCAGTTTCCCTGAGATCAAAGACTGGAACGTCGTCAGCGATGATCATCGAAATGAACGCGACACATTGCGTGCCGTGCTGCCACAATTCAACTTGCATGCGAATGAGCACGACGCACCAGGCGTCGATTTGCTAGCGACTGCGGTAAAGCCTAAGCATATTCCAAAGCCAGTTAAGACGGTCGATACAAGTGTTCGCACTGAACCGAATGCGTCCAGTAACGCCGGTGAACGCAAGCTACTGTTCGCAGACAAGTTCGATGGCCGTACGCGTCCGGGCGAGCAGTACACCATAGCGCGTGGGACCGACGGCGCGTGGACAATTCGCGACGGCGTGCTCTATGGGCGACAAACCAACGACGACCATGGTGCGGTGATTCGCAAACCCATGAATTTCAAGGACATTGATATTGAGTTTGACTTTCGGTTCAACGGTGGATCCCATTTCAACTTCGTCCTGGATGATCAGAATGAAAAATCGGTGCACTCTGGTCACATTTGCCGCGTTTCAATCTCGCCCAAGATGGTTTCCGTCAGTGATGACAAGTCCGGTTCGATGAACTTGGAAGTGCGAAAACAACGTCAAGACAAGAATCTTTCGGAGGAAGGAAAAGCTGCCTTAGAAGCGACCCTTGCTGCGACCCAGGCGTCGGCACCGGTTTCCTTGAAAGGACCCGACTGGCATCACGCCAGAATTCAATTGCAGGGCGACACCTTGGCTGTCTCAATCGACGGCAAGTCTGTCGTGCATTTTGAATCTTCGGGGATCAGCCATCCAACGAAGAGTAAGTTTGGAATGACAGTCAACGGTTCAACCATTGACTTCGATAATTTGCAGGTCTTTTCGATTCAGCCCTAGGAAGGTTTCATGCAACGTTTGACTTCAGTCTTTGGGCTGCTGTTCTGTGGCTTCGCCGCAGGGGCTGATCGTCCCAACGTGATCCTGATTGTTACCGATGATCAGGGGTACGGTGACATGTCGTGTCATGGAAACCCATGGTTGAAAACGCCTAGTTTGGACCGCCTCGCCGCCGAAGGTGCTCAGCTTGAAGACTATCACGTCGATCCCGTTTGCACACCGACTCGTGCAGCGTTGATGACGGGGCGGTATTCTTCGCGTGTGGGTGCATGGGCGGTGACCGAGGGTCGGCAATTGTTGAGCGCCGATGAAGCGACCATGGCCGATTTGTTTGCCGGAGTCGGTTATCGAACGGGCATGTTCGGCAAATGGCACCTCGGTGATACGTGGCCCTACGCGCCACGGTTTCGCGGCTTTCAAAATGTTGTTCGGCATCTTGCCGGCGGGATTGATGAAATCGGTAACCCGATCGGCAACGACTATTTCGATGACACGTACTACCGAAATGGAAAACCGGAAAAGATCCTCGGATACTGCACAGATGTCTTTTTCGCAGAGTGCGAGAGGATGATCTCCGAGCCATCCGAGCAGCCTTTCTTTGTGTACTTGCCGCTCAACGCGATGCACGGCCCGCACACGGTCGCTGAAAAATACTCGGTTCCTTTCAGGGCAGAAGGCCATTCTGAAAACCGTTCAAAGTTCTTCGGCCAGATCATCAACTTTGATGAAAACCTTGGCCGCCTGTTGGACCTTCTTGAGTCACGAAAGGTCGCCGACGAAACGATCGTGATCTTCATGGGCGACAACGGCACTGCGGAAGGGGCCAATGGTCGGTTTCCGGATGACGGACACAACGCGGGAATGCGAGGAAAGAAGGGGTCAGTTTACGAAGGAGGGCATCGCGTCGCCTGCTTTGTGCGTTGGCCGGCGAGACTGCAAGCGGGACGCAAGATCCACGCGTTGACCTCGTGTCGTGATTGGCTACCGACGCTGATCGATTGGTGCAATTTGGATGCCGTGAACCTGAAACGCTTCGATGGCCAGAGTCTCGCACCCTTGTTGGAGGGCACTGTGGATGATTGGCCAGATCGCACGATGTTTGTCGAACGACAAAGTGATCGGCCGGCACTTGAAGCATCCGTGAAAGGACGTGGCCAGTATCCTCACTATGCGATGCTTTCCGAGAAGTGGCGAATGGTTGACGGCGAGATCTACGATATCGACAACGACCCAGGGCAATCGACAGACCTTTCTGCACAGCATCCCAACGTGGTCGCCGATATGCGATCTAAATATGAAGAATACTTCGCCGATGTGTTTGCAGACGATGTTGATTACGAACGATTTCAGATCGGGGTGGCTGAAGAAAACCCGACACGATTGACGGTTCGCGATTGGCACCCGACCGATGGAAACGTGATATGGAAACAGGAGCAACTCGGCGACGATTTACTTGAGATCAACGGATTCTGGGCCGTGAATGTCGTCCGAGCCGGCCGCTACCAAGTACGTTTGTCACGATTCCCCACGGACGCGCCCGCCCCGATGGGTGCAACAAACGCGAGGATTCGCATCGGTGACATCGACGCGGCGCAGTCGATCAATTCTGATGACACTTCCGTATTGTTTGATGTTGAATTGCCCGCTGGCAATGCGTTGCTACAGAGTTGGTTGTCGGACGATAGAACCAGCACACGACGTGGCGCCTACTTTGCTGATATCCAATTGATGGAAAAGTTAGACCAACCCCGATGAAGACTCTGGCGATGAATGTACGACAAATCCGAATAGCAGTCGCAATGCTCTGCGGAGTTTTTTTGCCTATTTCCGCCTCGCGGTCGATCGCCCAGCATTCGACGGATGCTGTGACCATCAGCGCAGAAGGTGAAAAGCAAAAGGCCATCCATGACTATCTCTTTGACACGTTTGCCGAAAGTCGAAAAACGGTCTACCAAGGAAACGGTCGAGGCCGTGGTCTCAAGGAATTGACGATCTTGGAGCAAACCCAGCAAATCCATGATCGCGACGAGATTGAGCTTCCCGAGGGAACCGAGCGAGTTGCTGGACTGTTTCGCCACTTCGGATTTCATGGTGCAGACTTAGATCGAATCAAAGAAGTTCACGTCTTTCCGTTTTCACCCGACGTCGCACCTCCGCGTAGTGTGCAGGTGAAAGACTTTTATCGTGTGCAGATGCCTTCGATTCCGAACAGCGATGAACCACCCCAGCGAATGAAAATCCGGTTTTTGATGAAAGACAAGGACTCGGTTTGTCGAATTGATGACCTCGTCTTTTTCGCTCAGAACGCTATTTCACCAGATTTTGATACCATTCCATTTCGCGACCTGGGTTCCGAGTTTCCTCGCGAGCGAGTCGTGGTCAACGTTGACACAGATCATGAACTGTCGATTGGCGGAACATCCGAATTGCAGCGAGATCGATGGTTTCGGATGCATGAGACGCCGGGGGTGGTTGACCAGTCGTTCGAGCAATGGGCATCGGATCACAATTTTTTGCCGGGTCGAGGTGCGTTCAAATTCAATCCCGCCCTCACACGCGGTTGGAAGAAGGATGCCGAAACGCTTCAAGAACAAAAGGACAAGCCGGGTGCCGCTGACCTGACCTTCTTTGATCGATATGACGCGGGCGAGCGTCAACGCAAAACGATTCCAGCGTGGCAGCATGAACCCTACGCGATGTGTTTCAATGATTGGCCCGAGTTCATGTCGGTTCCCTTGGTGGGTCGTGGGACGCCGCGAGTCGAGCGTTTTGATGATGCTGCGGAACTTGCGGCCGCGTACGTTGTCGATCAGATCAAGGACGGCGGATCGACGGCGGCTTGGTGGGAAGTGAAGAACGAAAGCAGTGTCCAGTCCGAGTGGGCACACCATTGGCAGGAAAAGCAAGGCATTGATGGCTGGGGCCTCTTGGCCGATTTCCACAATCGCGTTGCCGACGCCGTTCATTCGGTTGCCCCCGAAGTCAAAGTCGGTGGACCCTCATCGGCCTACATGCAGCTTCAAGCAGGCGACTTCGGGCTGTACCAGAATCAGGCTCGATTCATCAAAGAGACTCGCGGAAAGCTCGACTTCTTTTCGCACCGCTTTTACGAAAACGCATTGATGTTGGGGGCTCACGAGCGGCGTGGGCTCGGGTACTCCAACTACTTGCTCGGTCGGTACGAGGCGATCTTGGACATGCTGCGTGCCGAGATGCACCGCGTCGACAACGTGTTGCCGATTTTGATAACGGAAACTGGATCGCTGCAAAACGGACGCCAACCGTCGGACAATTGGTTACGGCTTTATGCGTGGAACGCTTACTTGACCAAGTCGATGCAACGGCCAGACCAGATCGAGATGTTCGTGCCTTTTATCTTCTTGCACATGGCTTGGAATCCCAACAGCGGTGACGCCGCTTTTGCGCCGAAAGAGGATCGAGAGCGGCATCGATCGTTCGAAGACTTTGAGCCGACGACGATCGCCCATTACTTCGATCTTTGGAAAGACTTTGATGGCCGCCGGTTACCGGTTGCCTTTGATCGGGATTGGTTGGATGTTGTTGCCGTGCATGATGGAAGCCGCATTTCGCTTGCAGTGACCAACATGGGTGGTCGTCAGATTGCGATCGACTTGTCCGATTTAGCGGCCAAAGTCAGTGCGACCGGTGTGATGCAGACTCGCTTGAACTACTCGGGCGGCGAGGTGGTTTTC
The DNA here is from genome assembly GCF_007860125.1 of Rubripirellula tenax. Classification (NCBI taxonomy): domain Bacteria; kingdom Pseudomonadati; phylum Planctomycetota; class Planctomycetia; order Pirellulales; family Pirellulaceae; genus Rubripirellula; species Rubripirellula tenax. Next base: position 491,172 of record NZ_SJPW01000004.1, on the reverse strand, counting down.
GCGCCAGAACATTCCGTCGACGTGGCGGCCGTTCCAGTTGACGTGAATGAAACGACTGTCATTCGAATTGGATTGCCAAAGCCGATCGAGACGTCTGGCACGTTGCAGTTGGATCGGATTTACGCTTCCGAAACCGCCGTTGCGACGGCAAGCGGACCTTCATCGTTTCAAGTCAGGATCGACGATCCGAAATCAATCCGTTTCGCCAAGCTGATTGTTGGCATCCATCGCGGTGGAGGCGTCACCGAGCCGCTTGATGTGAAGGTCAATGAAACGCCCATCACCGTGGACTTGGGTGACGCCGGCGAATTCAGTGAGTTCTTCGCTCCGTTGGATGCACCGCTATCACCATCGACTCTGCGTAGTACCAACCAGATCATGATCACGGCGCAAGACGGTGCGACCATCACGTCTGTTCAGATCGTTACCCATCGGAAGCTGCCGTAGGGCGGACTGCCCGTTTGCCTTCTGCAGCTTTTTCGCCCAGCACAACAAAGGATATCTCGCCAATGAAGTCTTTCTTCGCATCATTGATTTTGCTGCTCAGCATCGGAAATTGTCTTGCCGACGAACTGCCGAACATCGTTCTGATCATGGCAGACGACATGGGATACGCGGACGCCGGGTTTACTGGCGCCACCGACATTCAGACGCCCAATCTGGATGCGTTGGCTGCTTCCGGAGTGACTTTCACCAGCGGCTACGTGACGCACCCGTACTGTGGTCCCAGTCGCGCGGGATTGCTATCCGGTCGATATCAGCAGCGTTTCGGTTTCGAGACCAATCCGGCGTACGACCCCAGCAATCCTTACTTGGGGATTGATCCAAGCGTGACGCTTTTCCCCAAGCGTCTGCAGAAGGCCGGATATCGAACAGGCGTGATTGGCAAGTGGCACCTCGGTGCGGCCGCTCCCTTTCATCCCAACAAGCGAGGCTTTGACTATTTTTACGGATTCCTCGGTGGAGGCCATGACTATTTTAAAATCGACCTTCGTGATCCCGTGAAGGAAGGTTACACGCAGGCGCTGGAACGAAACGGAAAGCCGGCAGAGTTCGAAGGGTATTTGACGACGGCGCTCAGCATCGATGCCGCCGATTTTGTCAGTTCAAGTAAGGACGCACCCTTCTTTCTTTACCTCGCCTTCAACGCGCCGCACGCACCGTTGCAAGCACCGGCCGAGGCGATTGCTAAATATTCGAGCATCCAAGATGGAAAGCGCCGACGATATGCCGCGATGGTCGATGTGATGGACGCGGGGATCGGACAGGTTCTCACCGCACTGGAGAAAAATAGCTTACGCGAAAACACCCTGGTCTTCTTTTTAAGTGACAACGGTGGTCCGCAACCGACCCAATCGGAACCGGGAAAATGGAATGGATCTTCGAATGCGCCGTTCCGCGGTGGAAAGGGGAACCTCTACGATGGCGGTGTCCACGTTCCGTTCATTGCTTCGTGGCCGGCAAAGATCAAGCCAGGCACTGTCTATCATAAGCCTGTTATCTCATTGGATATCGCCGCAACGGCGGTAGCGGTGGCTGGCAATGAATCTCAACCGGCCAGTTTGATGGAAGGGGCCAACTTGATCCCGTTGCTCGATCAGTCAAGCGATAACTTCGCACATGAGTTTTTGTACTGGCGAGAAGGTGGGGTTCGTTGGTCGATTTTGGATAGGAAGCGAACCAAACATGTCGCCGACAAGGCGGGTGGCAAATCGGAGCTGTTTCATTTGCCAGCCGACGCATCTGAAAAGAACAATCGTGTCACCGAGGAACGAGCGTTGGCGGATCAACTTCGCAACCATTGGCTATCTTGGGACAAAGCGAATGTAGCCAGTCGAATCGGCAACTACCATCAATACCACCAACATCGTGATCAATTTTTCATCGACTCGATTCCAGGGCAGGCGACCGCCGAAGGGTACTCGCCGACCCCGGTCCCCACGTTCAAATAGTATTTTTCGATCGTTACCGATCCACGCAATCCATCCGAAGAACATAAGCACTATGAGACTTCACCATTTTCGATCGCTCTTAGCTTTCGTCGTTGTTCCGTTTGCACTTACTTTCATCAACAGCGTGGCGAGTGCGGTGGAAACGGTCCAGCATCGCACAGGTGAAGTCGCATCGGCTCATCAGTGGGAAGTCATCGACATCGGCTTCCAAGTCGAAACGGTTGCCAGCCAACCTGTCGACGTCAAGTTTTCGGCGACATTCACGAACGATTCGGGTGACCGATTGGAAGTGCCTGGTTTCTTTGACGGGAACAAGGACTATGTGATTCGATTCACATCATCGTTCGCTGGCAGATGGAGTTACGTGACCCATTCCGACGTTGGCGAATTGGACGGAAAAACCGGAGGCATCGATGTCGCTGCGGCTCAGCAAGGCCGCAATGGTGGAGTCGTCATTGATCCGAACGCAGCCCGTCAATTTCGGTATGAAAACGGCACAAGCTACTACCCGATCGCATTCGAGTGTGATTGGCTGTTTGCTTTGGATGCGGAAAATGCAACCGACATCCCCAACACACGCTCGTTCGTCGATTCGCTTGCCAAGGACGGGTTCAATCAAATCGTGATGAATGTGTTCGCGTACGACGTGAATTGGAAAAAGGACGAGCGACTGCGACCCGAGCATGAGTACGGCCACCCGAAGGTTTTCCCGTTTGGCGGCAACAACAATTCGCCTGACCATTCACAGATCAATGTCGACTATTTCAAACGCCTGGATCGCGTCATCGAGTATCTGGATCAAAAGGGAATCGTCGCCCACCTGATGATCTACGTTTGGAACAAAGAGGTGAATTGGCCGGCGGCGAACTCCGACGCGGACAATCGTTACTTTGACTACGTCGTGCGACGGTACCAAGCGTATCCCAACATCGTTTGGGATGTCTCGAAAGAGGCACTTGGATATGGTCACACTGATGTGAACTATATCCACCAGCGAATCGAGCGGCTTAGGCAGGGCGACGCATTCAAACGTCTGATCACGGTTCACGACTACAGCTACTGCAATCGATTTCAAGAGAACGTCGACTTCGTCTCGGTTCAGTTGTGGAGTTCGGAACTGTACAGCGTCATGCGAAACGTTTGTGAAAGGATCCCGGGAAAGCCGATTCTTAACATCGAGCATGGCGGGTACGAGAAAGGGCCGTACGTGGTTTTCACAGGTAACTACACTTCCCCCGAGGTTTGTTTGGAACGAGCGTGGCAGTGCGTGTTTGCCGGAACCTACCCGACGCATTATTGGCAGGGAGCGGCATGGAACGCGATCATCGCCGACATCGAATCGCTTGCGCCCGAGGATCGGCCAAGACTGGATTACTATCGCCACATGCGTGCCTTTGTCGACAAGTACGATGTCGGTCGCTTAAAAGCCGGCGACAAAATGAGCAATGCCGGATTCTGTTTACACAATGGTGATCAGCTCTATGTCTACTATGTTCCTAAGGAATGCGATTTCATCGGGATCAAGCTTCCTAAAGAACTAATGGGCCGTACCATGAGAGGAACGTGGTTCAATCCGTTCGACGGAACCTACGACAATCCCGTCGACAAAGAGATTGTTCAATGGCCGGCGTTCGAAGTACCGATCGGTGAAGGATTTAGGATTCTCGTCTTAAAATTTCAGCCCACCGTGCAGGTCGAGTAAACTATCGGAGATAGCAGAACGCGTTTTTTCGTTCGAAGGTCCCCCATTCTGAATCGTCATGATGCCATTCACCAAACCGATAGTCGTTGTTGCCTTTGCTCTGGCTTTTCTGGTTCGTACAACCGCCATCGCCGAGCAGCCGAACATCATCTTCTTGTTTGCCGATGACCAGAATATCAGCTCGGTCGGATGCTATGGAAACGACGAGGTCCAGACGCCCAACATGGATCAGTTGGCCCGTGATGGAGTCGTCTTTGATCGGCACTACAACACGACGGCGATCTGCATGGCCAGTCGTGCGAACGTGTTCACCGGGATGTACGAGTACAAGACGGGGACGAATTTCAGCCACGGCAACATGAAGCCCGAGGTGTGGCAAAACTCGTACCCGGTGCTGTTGCGAAAGGCCGGATACATGACCGCCTTTGCGGGGAAGTTTGGGATCGTCGTCGAAGGCCGCGGGCTGTGCGCGGACGACTTTGACTTGTGGGGCGGAGGTCCGGGCCAGACTGATTACGCAACCAAGCGAAACAAGTCGATGTCCAAATACGCCAAGCAATACCCGCATTCCACGTTGTCCTACGGCGCGTTTGGGCAAGACGCCATTCGCGAAGCGGTGAAGCAAGATAAGCCGCTTTGCCTTTCGATCAGTTTCAAGGCTCCGCACAAGCCGGCCACTCCCGATCCGTCGTTCGATCATGTTTACGCGGGAAAGAAATTTACCAAGCCCGCTAATTTCGGTCGCGAGGCGGGCGAGCATCTTTCGATGCAGAGCAAGCAGGGCCGTCAGTATCCGCGATTCACCGAGTGGAAATACGACACCGACTATGACGGTGAAATGGCAAAGTACTATCAGCAGGTCTACGCCATCGACGTCGCTGTTGGAATGATTCGAGACGAATTGACCAAGCAAGGCATCGCCGACAATACGGTCATCTTCTATACCAGCGACAACGGCTACATTTGCGGCGCCCATGGATACGGGTCGAAGGTGTTGCCGATGGAAGAGTCGTCGCGCGTGCCGCTAATGATCTACGATCCGCGAAGCCCATCGGCGGGTAAGCAAATTCGAAGTGCCTCGCTGACGGGAAACATCGACTTCGCGCCGACGATTTTGGAGTTGGCGGGAGTGGCGATCCCCGGCAACATGGATGGCGTCAGCCTGCGACCGCTGCTGGACGATCCGAGTGTGGATGTCCGTGATCAGCTTGCTTTCATCAATACGTTTGACAAAGCTCCCACGCACAGCCTTAGCGTCATGACGAAGCAATCGAAGTACACCTATTGGTGGTACGGCGATGCGAAGATGGAACCTACCGAAGAATTTTTCGATCTGGTTGGTGACCCGCTAGAGATGACCAACCTCGCCACCGATCCAAAAGCCAGTTCGTCTTTGGCAAAGATGCGAGATCGGTACGATGCCGAACTGAAGCGATGGAAGGAAAACGTTGTTCCCTACAACGGCTATACGCCTTACGGGACGTTGTTTGATCGCTTGATACCGCCGTCCGAGAAGAATGTTGCAACATTGAGAGCGAAAAAATAACGGCAGCGTCAGGGCATTGGCGGGATGCAGGGCATTAGCGGGATGCCTGGAACCAGAGTCTCGTCAGCGCACGAAAAAAGCCACTGCGGGGATCCGCCGGTGGCTTCGTTCTTTGATTTCTTGGCGATCGACTACTTGGCGATTGCCTTGACGATTTTGTTGAGACGGCGCTTGGTGCGATCGGCTGTGTTTTGGTGCAGCAGGTTCTTCGCAGCGGCTTGGTCGATCCTCTTCTGAGCGATTCGCAACTCGGCTTGAGCAGCATCGCTGTCGCCAGCCTTCACAGCGTCACGGACGCGACGAAGTTGGCCACGCAGGGTGCTTCGCTTGGCACGGTTGCTGATGCGGAGTTTTTCGTTTTGGCGAAGTCGTTTTTTCGCGCTCGCGGTGTTTGGCATGTCTTGGGGACGCGGCGATGCGTCAATGTTTAAGGTGAAACGTGGTTCTTAGGGCTGCGTAGTATGCCAATCGATTGGCCTCCTGTCCAGAGTCACCCAAAAAAGCGCAGAATAGGTGTCTATGAGCCAAGGAAAAGTCTATTTGATCGGTGCCGGCCCCGGCGATCCCGGGCTATTGACGCTGCGCGGTGCCGAATTGCTGCGGCGGTGCGATGTCGTGCTGTACGACGGCCTTAGCAATCCCGATTTGCTGGCCCACGCGGCCCGTGCAGAGCACATTAGCGTCGGAAAACACGGCCAAACACGGATTTGGAAGCAATCCGAGATTATCGATGAAATGTTGGCTCACGCCCGAGCCGGACGCATCGTGGCCCGATTGAAAGGCGGCGATCCGGCCGTATTTGCCCGAACGGCCGAGGAAGTGGACGCCCTGCGGGACGCGAGAATCGAGTTCGAAATCGTCCCTGGAATCACAGCAGCCTTGGCGGCGGGGTCTTTCGCTGGTATCCCGGTCACCCACCGTGGCCTAGCTTCCGCGGTTGCCCTGGTCACCGGCCACGAGGAGCCCGAAAAGACTCAGTCGGCCCTCGACTGGGACGCTTTGGCCCGTTTCCCAGGCACGCTAGTGGTCTACATGGGCGTCACCACGGCAGAGGTCTGGTCCGGATCGCTGATCGCCGCCGGCAAACCGGCCGATACGCCCGTCGCTCTGGTCCGGCGTTGCAGTTTGCCAGACCAGCAGACGATCCATTGTCGTCTGGACGAGGTTGCCGATCGATTGACTCCTGCCAGCAAGTTCCGGCCGCCAGTGATCATCATCATTGGACCGGTGACTCGATTGGCCGAATCGATGGATTGGGTGTCTCGTCGTCCGCTGTTCGGGCAAACCGTGATGGTCACTCGGCCCATCGGACAATCCGAATCGATGGCCGCCTCACTAAGAGAATGGGGCGCCGAAGTGATCGTTCAACCGGCCATTGAAATCGCCGCTCCCGATGACTGGACTGCGACGGACTCGGTGGTCGGGCAACTGGATGGCTTCGACTATGTGGTGTTCTGTAGCCACAACGGCGTTCAATTTTTTCTAGACAGGATGATTCAGCTTGGCCTCGACTTGCGGGCGCTAGCCGGGATTCGCATCGCGGTCGCAGGCGCAAAAACGGCATCGTCTTTGGCTGACTATCACTTGATTGCCGACATCGTCCCCACCGACTTTCGTGCCGAGTCATTGGCCACCGAATTGGCAGGCGAAGTGTCGGGCAAGCGCGTCTTGATCGTCCGCGCCGATCGAGGCCGAGATGTGCTGCCCGATCGATTGACCATGGCGGGTGCCGTGGTTACCGAAATAGCGGCGTACCAAAATCGAGACATCACCTCGGTCGATTCAAAGCTTGCCGCTCGCGTCGATGCCGGTGAAGTTGATTGGGTTACCGTCACCAGCAGCGCCAGCGCGGCAAACTTGCATCGCATGTTTGGCGAGTCTTTGCACCAATGCAAGTTGGTTAGCCTTTCACCGGTCACATCGGGAACGTTGCGAGACCTCGGTCATGTTGTGGCCGCCGAAGCGAATCCCCACACCATCGATTCGATGATCGACCTGATCGTGCAAGGTCATCCGTTTAGAAAAAATAGTTGCGACGATGATTCGGTGTCCAGCTAAAAGAAATCAACGCGTGTCAGAGCCTCACGGGTTCCCCCCGACCTGTTTCGTCCTCCATCCGAGTATTCAGGAATCATCCATGATCCCGAAACCTTACAAGCAAATGCATCAGTCTTATCCAGAGTTGATGCAAGCCTACGAAGCGTTTGGCAAAGCAGCCAAAGAAGCGGGACCGCTATCGGAACGCGAAGTCGCGTTGGTCAAGTTGGCGGTTTCGATCGGGTCTGGGCTCGAAGGCGCCGCGCACTCGCATTGTCGCAAGGCACTCGAGGCAGGGTGTACACCGGCCGAGCTTCGACACGTCGCCGTCGTTTCGGCGCCAACGATTGGATTTCCAACCATGATGCGAGCCCGGTCTTGGGTCGAAGATGTGCTGACAAAGTATGAAGCATGACGGGCCGGTTGTTGGGCGTTGTGCTTTGCGGTGGCCGGTCGGCGCGAATGGGGCGCGACAAGTCTTCGCTGCGACGGGCCGATGGCGGCACGTTCTTGAAGCATGCCATCGATCGACTCGGATGTCTTTGTGACCAAGTCATCATCAGTGGTGATGCGAAGTTACCAGGCATCGTTTCCATCGCTGATCCGGTCGCACATCGTGGTCCCGTTGTTGGTATCGCCGAGTCACTAGAATATGCATCTGAGCACGATTTCGCGGCCTGCTTCTTCACTCCGGTCGACGTTCCCGAATTGACGGTCGCAGACTTGCTGTCACTGAAGTCTGCATGGCTGGAATCGAATAAAACCACCCTTGCCATTTCGGAACGCATGGAACCTCTCGTCGGGATCTATCCGGTCACCCTACTAGAAACGATCGAGCGATTGACCGAAAGCGAAGACCGTAGTCTGTTTCGATATTTTAAACGCGACCCAGCGATGATCCAAACGGTTGCCGTGGATCGAACCCGCTGTCGCAATATCAACACTCCCGAAGATCTGGAAGACCATGGCCGGTAAGTTTGCATTCGACCATCCCGACGATGCGCTGCGAGCGATCGCGGAAAAACTATCGATCGTGGGGATCGAAAAAAGTCTCGCCACGACCTGCGGTGGTGGACGTGTGTTCGCCGAACCCGTGGTCGCTGATCGCGACAGTCCAGCAGCCGACGTTTCCGCGATGGACGGCTACGCTATCCGTATCGGCCATTTGCAAGGCGATGCACCGGTGAAAGTCGCTGGGCAAGCCGTGCCGGGATCGCCGCCACCATCGATGCCTGCAGAAGGCGTCGTCCAGATCTTCACCGGCGCGATCATTCCCAAGGGCGCCGAAGCCGTCGTCAAGCGGGAAGATACCATCGAAAGCGGTGGAGTCATCACGTTTCGCGATGTGGCATTGCAGACTTCGCTTGGGGAAAATATCCGTCGCGCTGGCGAGAACGCTGCCGCGGGTAGCCAGGTCATCGCAGCAGGCAAGCAAATGACTGCCGCCGATCGTGCCGTGGCGATCAATTTCAGTTGCTTCGGCAGCGACTTTTTCATGCCCGTTAAAGTTGGTGTGATCACGACGGGCGACGAGGTGGGAATATTCTTGAAGGATCGACCCCAGCCTTGGCAACTGCAAAACAGCAATCAATTTGCGCTCGGCGGGTTGCTGGCGCAGAAACCCTGGATCGAACACGTTTCCAGCGATCATTGTGGCGATCAAAAATCGGCACTCGCTGACGCGATCGCGGCCACCTTAAAAACTTGCGATGTCATCTTGATGACTGGTGGTGTATCGATGGGTGACTACGACTACGTGCCAGATGTGGTTCGCGAGGTGGGTGGCGATATCGTCTTTCACGGATTGCCGATCCGGCCGGGCAAGCCGATCCTTGGTGCCGCGACGAACGATGGGAAATTGATACTCGGTTTGCCGGGGAATCCCGTTAGCGCGACGATCGGCTGTCGACGGATGGCATTGCCGTTGATCGCAAAGAAAAGCGGACAAACAAGTTGGTTGCCTCGACAGGCCGTCGTTCGTCTTGCCAATCCCGGCGATAAAACCTTGCCGATGCATTGGATGCGTTTGGTACGATTGACCGACCATGGAACTGCCGAAGTGATTGACAGCCAAGGTTCCGGTGATTTGGTTTCGATGTCACAGAGCGACGGTTTCGTCGAAGTTTCCCCGAATAACACCGATAGCCACACCGACGTGCCGTGGCCGTTTTACCCGTGGTAGACTTGATCGTTGCGGTGCGAGCACGCCGACGGTTGGCAATGACCGGCAGGGTTCCCAATGCGGACGCAGGGCTGAGTTCAACATCATGCAAGTGAACGTGAATCCGTATCAACCAGCTCGCGGTGTTTCAGATGCGTTGGCCGACGACGCTAGCAGTCACGTCAGTCTGCGGCTGACCAAATCGGTGATTCGTAAGGCCGAAGATCAATACTTGTTGCGTCTTCATATGATGCGATTGTCGATCGGATCGATTGCGATGATTTTCGCTAGCTTGATTCTGGTTGCAACGATGGCGAGTCAGGGGCTGATCATGTTTTTGATCGGAGTCTTCGCTTCGCTGGCTGGTTCGACGCTGGGGTATCTGGCGCTCGTGCATCACTCGAAAGTGCGAGTGCGGAAAAGGATCTTCGAATTTGGCTTGGTCGCGGGTGCGGATTGCGAAGTCCGATCAAACAAGGATCAGTTGACGTTGATTTCGCCGGCCGGTGAATTCCATTGGCCCAATTCGGTGGTCAAAGTCCATGCAAGCGGCAGCGGCTTGCTGGCGTGTCCCGAAGCGATGATGTTCGTTTACGTTCCCAAGCAAAGCCAATTTCACGACGAGAGTTACAAAAACTTTCGCAAACGAGTCGTCGCTCGGTCGGCACGCTAAATCATGCCAGGATTTCTTCGACGACCGTCCCGTGTACGTCCGTCAAACGGAAGTCTCGACCTGCGTATTGGTATGTCAAACGTTCATGATCGAGTCCCATCAAGTGCAAAATGGTTGCGTGCCAATCATGAATGTGGCAAGGGTTTTCGACCGCTTCGTAGCCGTGTTCGTCGGTGGCCCCGTAGCTGAAGCCACCCTTCACGCCACCGCCCGCCATCCAGGTCGTGTAGCCCTTGTTGTTGTGGTTGCGTCCATCGGGGCCTTGGGCTGCCGGCGTTCGTCCGAATTCCCCGCCCCAAATCACCAGTGTGTCTTCGAGCAAGTTGCGTTGCTTAAGGTCTTGCAGCAAGCCGGCAATCGGTTGGTCACAGGCCTCGGCACGTGCCTTGTGGTCGGTCGTCAAACGAACGTGTTGGTCCCAATTGCCGTGTGTGACTTCGACGAACCGCACGCCGGCTTCGACGAACCGCCGGGCCAGCAAGCACTGTTTGCCAAAGCCGTCGGTCGGTCCACCGTCGATACCGTACATCGCCAACGTTTTTTCAGATTCGCCGGACGTATCCATCAATTCTGGCATCGTGTCCTGCATCCGGAAAGCCAATTCGTAGGACTCGATGACGCCTTCGACGCCTGGATTCACCCCATCGCGATCTTGCTTTTCTTGATTGAGAGTCTGGATAAAATCAATCTGTTTTCGTTGGTCTGTTTTCGACAGTTTTGGATTCTTGATGTCAGGGACCGATTGGCTTGATGTCCCCTGAAAAAACCTGGACGTCGCAGGCCCAGCCGGTCCGCCAACCTTGGTTCCCGAGTAGATCGCCGGCAAGAACGAACTGCCATAGTTTCGGGACGTACCTGACGGTGGACTGAGCGACACGAACCCCGGCAACGAATCGTTCTCGGTTCCCAATCCGTAAAGTGTCCATGCACCAAGAGACGGTCGAATGAATTGAGCCGTGCCGGTGTGCATCTGTGTCATCGCACCCGGGTGAACCGGTTGGTCGCACTGCATCGACCGGATCAACGAAAGTTCATCGGCGTGTCTTGCGACGTGCGGAAACAGATCCGAAATCCACAAGCCGCTGTCGCCACGTTGCCGAAATTCGAAAGGTGATTTCAGCAATTGGCCGCCGTACTTGCCACGCTTGCCGTGATCGGCGTTCAGTTGCGGCTTGTAATCGAAAGTATCGACGTGCGACGGACCGCCCTGCATGCACAGGAAAATGACCCGTTTGGCGCGAGCGGCAAAATGAGGCGCCTTGGGTGCAAGCGGATTCGTGTTCGCAACAGCCTCTTTCGCGGCGGCCGAATGGCTGATCCCGGCGAACGCCAAGTATCCGAACCCAGCCGAAACATTGCGAAGTGCATCGCGTCGAGAAAATATCATCACGAATCCAAAAGGGTAAGCTGGGGAGTTAGTCGAGGTAGCGAAATTCGGCACACGCAAACAAGCTTTGGCAGACTGCAGCAAGGGGTTGAACCTGACGTGAGCCGCCGTCAGATAGCGATCCCAAGTACTTCATCGTTGCCGCAAGTTCTGTTCCTGTTGGTCGGCGACCCAACGACAACACGAACGCCGCATGGACTTGTGCGGCTGGACGTTGATAAGACTTGGCGATACGAGTCGCCATCGCATCACTTTGGGCAATGACCAGCGGGTTGTTCATCATGAACAACGATTGGTTCGCCGTATTGGATTCTTCGCGGGTTCCGATCACGGCGCTCGGATCGGCAAAGTCGAACACATCCAACGCCCTAGGCAACTCGTCGCGAACGACGGGCAGGTAGACGCTGCGAAACATTGCATCGTTCATGTCCAGCGACCTTGTAATTCGTTGGTACATATCCGCGGTTGAATCGCGACCGTTTTGGAATCCGAAACCAAAACGGCGACGGGCGTTGTTTCGCATGGAATCGCGTGATGCCAACATCATTTTCTGGACCGCTTCTCGCGGGTCGCCTAGGAAGCCACCACGCACGCGGAGGTAACCCGCTTTGGCAACTTCGGAACCGCGCGGCCGATCCAAATCGATGTTTGCGCTGGCGCTAAGCATGGCATCGCGAATCGCTTCGGCATCGAGTCTCCGCACGTTGGCACGCCACAACAGGGTATTATCGGGATCCCGTTCAAAACTCGTTTCGTTGTATGTGGACGCAATTCGGTAAACACGCGACGTAGCGATTTGGCGGATCAATGTCTTGACCGACCATCCCGATTGGGCGAACTCCACCGCCATGTGATCCAGCAGCTCGGGATGGCTTGGCGCGGTGCCGGTCGATCCGAAGTTCTCCGTCGAAGTCACCAAGCCGCGGCCGATCATGTGTTGCCAAACTCGGTTGACCATCACGCGAGCGGTCAGCGAGTTTTCATCGCTGCCGATCCATCTGGCCAATTCCAGTCTTCCGCTTGAATCATCCGCAATCGAAATCGGTTGCTCGACCAACACGCTCGGGATGCCTCGCGGAATCTCTTGGGCGGGCAAGTCGATTTCGCCGCGAACCAGCAACGTCGCGTTCTGTGCCGAGGCCTGTTCTTGCACGCCCATGCAGTAACTTCGTGGCTGACCTTGGTCATCGACGACGGCTAGTTTCGCCGACAATTCGGCGATCTCGTTGTTCAAACGCAGACGGGCTGCTTGACTCTGACCCGATTGCGAACGCATGCTCCGTTGCTGATCGAACTTGTCGTTCATCTGAGCTCGCAAATCTGCCAGCTCGCTGCGCGAGTATCGTTTGTCGTATGGATTCGGGTCTTCCACGGGCAACACGATCAAACTGCTGGTTCGATTGGCTTGAACGGGGCTGAAGTTTCCGAACTCCGACGGCGGATTGCCAAAGTACGTCGTGGCGTTCCGAAAAACGCCAGCCATCGCGTAGTAGTCAGTCTGCGGAATGGGATCAAACTTGTGGTCGTGGCATCGAGCGCACGCGACCGACGTTCCCAGAAACACTCGCGTCGTCGCGTCGATCTGTTCGTCGATCAAGTCGGCAGCAAATTGAATCCGATTCTGTTCGTTCAGATTCTTTGCACCGATCGCTAGGAACGTCGTCGCAATCAACTGCTCGGTCCATTGCCGATCCGTTTTCGCCGGCATCAGGTCTCCGGCGATCTGTTCGGCGGCGAACTGATCGAACGGTTTGTCATCATTGAACGAATCGATCACATAGTCGCGGTAACGCCATGCGTGCGGAAACGTCATGTTGACTTGGCCACCCGTCGATTCGCCGTATCGGGCCACGTCCAACCAGTGCCGGCCCCAGCGTTCGCCGAATGCGTTGCTGGAAAGCAGTTCCTCGACCGTCGCAGCGATCGCCGCATCGGCATCTAGGTTCCAACCACTTGTGAATGCTTCGATTTGCTTCGGTGTCGGCGGAAGTCCGGTCAGGTCAAAACAGAGTCGGCGCAACACCTGTGATGACGTCGCATCGACGGAAAGCGGTAATCCTTTGGCTTCCAAGCCGGCCGCAATGAAGCGGTCGATGTCCGTTTTCGGCCATGCCACATCCGCAACATGGGGTGGCGATATCTGCTGGGGCAAGCGGTAAGCCCAGAATTCTTGTTTGGCCGTCGCAATTTCGTCGGCGGTGATGGACGACTTGAACGTCTCGATCTCGGATTCGCGAGGATCGGGGGCTCCCATTTTGATCCACTGCTCAAAATCCGTGATCTGATCCGCCGTCAGCTTTTTCTTCGGCGGCATCACAAAGTCGTCGTGATGGATCGCGCTAATCAGGAGGCTGTCGTCCGGTTCGAACGGGACCACGGCGGGGCCGCTGCTGCCGCCGAGTAACGAGAACTGTTTCGTGTCCAGTCGCAGGCCCCCGCGGACATTACCGGCTTTTTCCGAGTGACAGCCGTAGCATTCCTTTACCAGCACTGGTCGAATTTTGGTCTCAAAGAAGTTGGTCTGATCGGGTGTCAGGCTCTCGACCGCCGATGAGGGCTGGCTGGTAAGTACCAGAACCGCAAGCGAGACCAATAGACGCTGAACAGACATAATCGAATCCAAACGAGGCGAGTTGCTTGATTTAACCCGTGGGAAATCAAATTGTCTCGCAAAAAGGACGGAAGTCGCAATGGTTTCTCGTCGCCTATCTGTTTGGGCGATGGCTAAAGTTCCGCCAGCTTCGCGAATTGGGCAGTCCGCCTAACGTTTCTGGCACCCAGCCTGATGGATTCAGCGTCCAACATATCGGAGTCGGGTCAAACTATCATTCTTGTTTCACTCCTTCCGCCTTACGAAAGAACGGATCAAGCACGTCATGAATCGACCCACCCAGACCTTTAGCTGCCTTCTGTGCTTGGCTCTGTTGCAAGCGGCTGGAACGCTGGCTTTGGCCCAGACCGGAGCCCGTCCGATCCCTTTGATTTTCGATACCGACATTGGCAACGACGTGGATGACGTGTTGGCGATGGGGGTGATCCACTCGTTGCAGAGTCGCGGTGAGTGCGAATTGCTGGCCGTTACGATCACGAAGGATCACCCGTTGGCGGCGGCTTTCACGGATGTCGTTAATACGTTCTACGGTCGCGGCGAAATTCCGATTGGAGTTTGCGATAGCGGCGTTACCAACCACGAAGGCAAGTTCAATCCGCTAGCGATCACGAAGGACGGCGACTCATTTCGCTATCCCCACGACCTGCGGTCCGGTAAAGACGCGCCCGCCGCTGTCGACGTGCTTCGCAAGGCATTGGCCGATGCAGACGATGGAACCGTGGTGATCGCCCAGGTCGGATTCTCAACGAATTTGGCCAACCTGTTGAAGTCCCAGCCGGATGCGATCAGTCCACTCGACGGTGAGCAGCTCGTCAAAAAAAAGGTGCGTTTGTTGTCAATTATGGCCGGCGCGTTCACCCAGATCATGGGCGACAAGGGGCATCCTTACGATCACAAAGAATACAATATCGTGAAAGACATTCCGTCGGCAAAGACCATCGCCAACGATTGGCCGACTCCGATCCTGTGGAGCGGTTTCGAGATCGGGATCGCCGTCACCTACCCCCATCAAAGTATCGAGCAAGATTTCGCCTACGTCGATCATCATCCGCTGGCCGAGGCCTATATCGCTTACAACCCGCCGCCCCATGACCGACCGACATGGGACCTGACCAGCGTTCTGCAGGCGGTTCGTCCAGACCGTGACTATTTCGGGTTGTCCGAGCCTGGAACGGTGACGGTGGCCGACGATGGCTTGACGACGTTCCAGCAGGGCGACGAGGGAAGGCATCGGTATTTGACGCTATCCGATACTCAGAAAATTCGTGTGGTCGAGACCCTCGTCGGGTTGTCAAGCGAGCCACCGAAGCGATGAATACGCGAGCTGCGAAAATCGTCGTGCTCGGTTCTATCAACATGGACCTTGTTATCCGGTGCAAGCATTTGTCGCGTCCCGGCGAAACCATCATCGCACGGTCTTCGGATGAAGTGCCTGGTGGCAAAGGCGCCAACCAAGCCGTCGCGGCTGCCCGCGCCGGCGGCGACGTCACCATGATCGGGCGGATCGGCGACGATGCGTTTTCGAATCGATTGATGGACAATTTGATCCGTGAAAAAGTTTCTGTCGACACTGTGATCCGAACGCCGGAAACCGCCAGCGGGCTGGCCGTCGTGGCGGTGGACGACGTCGGAGAGAACTCAATCATGGTCGTGCCGGGCGCAAATGCGATGCTTTCGGTGAATGACGTTCACATGTTTGCCGATCAAATCGGTACCGCAGATGTGATGATGGTTCAGCTCGAAGTACCGCACTCCACCGTCTTGGCCGCGATTGAAGTGGCGCGACGCGCGGGAGTGCGTGTCGCGTTGGATCCGGCGCCAATGCCCGCATGCCTGGGTGATGGTTTCTTGACCGTCGACGTGGTTTGTCCTAACCAAACTGAAGCCGAGTCGATCGTCGGTCACGCGATCGAAACGGTCGAAGACGCCAAGCGAGCGACCGCAGCGATGCACAGGCGAGGTGCTCGAAACGTGATTTTGACGCTGGGCGGACGCGGCGCAGTGGTCAGCGATGGAGCTGATTTTCAGTGGATCGATGCCACGCCCGTCACTGTGGTCGACACCACGGCAGCGGGCGATGCATTCGCTGGCGCACTTGCAGTACGATTGGCGGAAGATGCAGATGTGTTCACGGCTGCTCGGTTTGCTTCCGTGGCCGGGGCGATAGCCGCCACTCGTCTTGGTGCCCAGCCCGGTTTGCCGACTCGACCCGAAATCGAAAACCTTCTCAACCCCCAAATGCTATGAATCGCACTACCCTATTCAGCCTGCTTTTCGCGGGACTGGTACTCGCTTTCGTCGGGTGTGGGCCCAAGTCTGCATCGACGTCGGTATCCAAACCGGCGACGGAATCGGACTCGACAAGCGGGGCTGGCAAACCTCGGATCGCCTTGATCATGAAATCGCTGGCGAACGAGTTTTTCTCAACGATGGAAGCGGGTGCCAAGGCGCACCAGTCGGATCACTCGGACGAATACGAACTGCTGACCAACGGGATCAAAGACGAATCGGATCTCGGTCGCCAGGTCGCGTTGGTCGGTGAAATGGTGGCTGGGGGCGTGGATGCGATCGTGATCGCGCCGGCCGATTCGAAAGCCCTGGTGCCGGCGCTGCGAAAGGCCAAGAAGGCGGGCGTTGTTGTTGTCAACATTGACAACCGACTGGATGCCGACATTCTGAAACAGGAAGACGTCGCCATTGCGTTCGTCGGTCCCGACAATCGCAGCGGCGCGAAGCAGGTCGGCGACTTTCTAGCGAAGTCTCTTTTCAAAGGCGACAAGGTTGCTGTGCTGGAAGGCAAAGCCACCGCGTTCAACGGAGTCGAACGTCGGCTTGGATTCGAAGCAGCCATGAAAGAGGCTGGCGTCGAGATCGTATCGAGCCAATCCGCGGACTGGGAAACCAATAAAGCCAATGCCATCGCCGCATCGATGATCAGCGAGTTTCCGGAGATCAAAGCAATTCTGGCTGCGAATGATTCGATGGCACTCGGCGCGGTCGCCGCCATCAAAGCCGCGGGAAGGACTGGCGAGATTCAAGTCGTCGGATTCGACAACATTGGCGCCGTGGGGCAGTTGATCGTCGATGGAAAAGTCTTAGCGACGGCCGACCAACACGGCGACCAGTTGGCCGTCTTTGGGATCGAAACCGCGCTTGCGATTTTGAAGGATCCGGCGGCATCGACCGATGATGTCCAGACGCCCGTCGACTTGGTCACCGCCGAAACACTGGCCCGATGAACTCGCCGTTGCTTTCTGTTCGCGATTTGACGAAGACGTACGCCGTCACGGTGCTCGACGGTGCACAGATCGACATCGAACCGGGCGAGATCCACGCCTTGTTGGGCGCCAATGGCGCTGGCAAAAGCACGATGTGCCGCATCATCGCCGGCTTGATACCGGCAACCTCAGGGACAATGTGGCTGGACGGGCACGCATTTGCGCCAACGAGCAAGTTGGCAGCCGAGGCGGCAGGCGTGCAAATTGTTCAACAAGAACTCAACCAAATTTCGACGCTAACGGTCGCCGAAAATCTTTTGTTTGGTCGTTTTCCAACGAAGTGGGGCGTTATTCAGCATCACGAGCTTCATCGTCGCGCCCGCATCGCCCTCGATCGATTCGGATTGCACGAAATCGAAACAACGACGAACGTCGGGACGCTTGGCATCGGCCAACAGCAGATGATTGAGATCGCGACAGCGTTGGATCGCGAGTGTCGCCTATTGATATTGGACGAACCGACTGCGGCGCTGAGTCACGGCGAAACCGAAACGTTGTTCCACTGGCTCGATCAGCTTCGCAGTCAAGGCGTCGGCATCGTCTATATCTCACACCGGCTCGACGAAGTGGCTCGGATGGCCAATCGAATTACGGTGCTACGCGATGGGAAGTTCGTCACCACGTGCGACACAGGCGGGCTGACGCATGACGAAATGGTTGGCTTGATGGTCGGTCCGGCAAGCAACGTCACTCAGCGGCACGTTCATGTTTCATACGCAACGGACGAAGTCGGGCTTCGCATCGATCGTTTGTCGCGAGGACGTGTTGTACGCGACGTTTCCTTCTCGGTGCATCGTGGCGAGCGATTGGGTATCGCCGGCCTGGTGGGATCTGGCCGCACAGAACTGTTACGGTTGATCTTCGGAGCGGACCGCGCGGAGCAAGGCGACGTATTCGTTGGCGACGATCCAATACCAAGGGTGTTCCGCAATCCCGCCCAAGCAGTCGCCGCTGGCCTAGCGATGATCACCGAAGATCGCAAAGCCAACGGGCTTCTCGTATCTCAATCTGTTCGATTCAACACGACACTGGCATCGGTCAAGCATCGATTCTCTTCCTGGGGCTTCCTTCGCTGCAAAGACGAACGTGTCGCGGCCGAAGGGATGCGTCAGTCGTTGGAGACGCATTGTCAATCGATTGAACAGTCGGTGGAAACCCTCAGTGGCGGCAATCAACAGAAGGTTGCTGTGGCGAAGTGGTTGGTCCGCGATGCGAGTGTGTTTCTTGTCGATGAACCGACGCGAGGGATCGACGTGGCGGCTCGCTGCCGGATCTACCGACTTTTCGAATCTTTATCGGCGGACGGTAAGTCGCTTGTCATTGTCAGCAGTGACCTGAGCGAATTGATGGAAACGTGCGACCGAATTGCCGTGATGTCGGCGGGGCAAATGGTGGCGGTTTTTGATCGAGGTGCTTGGTCCGAAGAGAAAGTCATGCAAGCGGCATTCTCCAAACAAGAAGCGAACTCTCCGTGAACCCATCACAAAGTTATCGCACCGTGATTCAGTACGCCGGCCTTGTCGGCGTGCTGATTGTCTTGGTAGCCGTGTTCAGCTTGATGAGTGAGAATTTTTTTCAAGCAGGGACGTTCGTCTCTATCGCGAATCAGATTCCCGATCTGACCCTGGTCGCCGTTGGAATGACGTTGGTATTGGTCGTTGGCGGAATCGATCTGTCGGTCGGTTCGATCCTTGCTTTTTCTTCGGCCGTGCTGGGGGCGTTGGTGGTCGATTGGAATTGGTCGTTGTGGGCTTCGATCCCGTTTTGCGCGTTGGCCGGAGCGGCCTGCGGGTTGTTCAACGGATGCGTATCGGTGCTTGCCAAAATCCCTTCGTTCATTGTGACGCTGGGAATGTTGGAAATTGCTCGTGGTGGCACCAAGTTGGTCACCAACTCGCAAACCAAATACATCGGATCGGCGGTCGAAGGGATCGGCGAACCCATCGCCGGATTGTCTCTCTCGCCCGCGTTCTTGATGGCGATTGTCGCAGTCATCGTGGGACAATTTGTTTTGACGCGTACGGTATTCGGACGCTACTGCATTGCCATCGGTACCAACGAAGAAGCCGTCCGCATGTCCGGCGTCAACGCGGCTCCGTACTCCATCGGCGTCTTTGTGATCAGCGGATTGATGTGTGGCTTAGCGGGACTGACGTACGCATCGCGATTGTCGACCGCCGACCCGAACGCAGCGATGGGTTTGGAGCTATCGGCGATCGCCGCTTGCGTGATCGGCGGGACCAGTTTGATGGGCGGTCGCGGCAACGTGATCAACTCGTTCCTAGGCGTTTTGATCATCGCGGTACTACAAACCGGACTTGCTCAAGTCGGCGTCTCGGATCCGATGAAACAGATCATCACCGGAACGGTGATTGTCGTAGCTGTCTTGCTGGACGCGATGCGAAGCCGGTGGGGACACCGTCGCGGGTAACTCGATGCTGATACCCGCATGCGGGTCACTGGACGAACATCGACGCGTCGACCTGTTCGGGGACGTCGTCATGGTGCACGTTGCGACGCAGGTAAAAGACAGCGTACGCCGCCAATGCCGACAGCCCCAACAGAGCAATCCCGAGCAACGGCCGAACCGCAATCCAAGACAAACCGATCACCGTGCTGGAAACGATTACCCCCAACAACACCGCGACGAAGAATAGGAGTGCGCCGGTGAACTGACCCAGCAACGGGACGAAGCTGGTGACGGCACTGAGGGGTTTTAGGATCATCGAAAAACCGATGACGGATAAGAGCAACCCTACCGCGCGAAGCACCCAAGCGATCACTGAATTCTCGGTAATCAGTTTTTCGATCACTTCCTCTGCCGTAAACGTTCCCATGTAGAGGCGTTGAATTGCTTCCCCATTGCTGGTGCGAAAGTTGGCAAACGTGTCGCCTCGCTGTTCTGCGATCAAACTGATGGTGTCAGGCGAAACGGTCTCGAATCGGATGCGAATGTCGCCCACGCGTGGTTGATCGAAATCGGGAACGTGGACGCTCCAAAACAGTTGGTTGTTTCGCATCAGATACTGATCGCGGTCCGTTTCCGGTATCGTCGCCAGAAACTCGCGTCCTGTGAATTCGAAGGGCTGCCAGTCTTGCATCGAAGACTTCAGCGCATCATTCAAGTTGTGCGCACCCACAAAAACATGTTTGGCAGTCGATTCGCGGTTGCGGTACCGCATGTTGGGGTTTTCGTGGTCGGTGGGCCGGTGAAAGCGACTGCTGTCGATCGGCTCGCTTGCCCACTGGCGATGGTACGTGTACTTGGTCGATTGACCCGAGTTGGAATTCGAGTTGCTCCGCTTTTCTTTTTTTTCCTTCCACTGAAACATCTCGACGCGTCGAGCCAAGTGTATTGCCGGCGCGGAAACATGAAACTGTTCGTCTTCAAGCGTTTCGTTGGTGTCGGCGAGTCCAGACAAATGGACCAATTTTCCGTCGCGGCTCGGGTCCACCACATTCGTGTCGGGGATCGTTTCGACCAATCGAGAAGCCTCTGCCAATCCACGTGAACGATGGACCGTTCGGTATTCGTTCCATGCATGCAATGCCATTCCACCGGGAACCATCAACAGGCCGAAAATCATTGCCGCAAAAGAGTTCTTCACACGACGGAAATAACCGAACATCACTGCCTCTGGTTTAACGGATCAAAAACGCATCTTAACACGTCCAAAGGACGCTATCGTTGTCGGGTATTGTTTGCGGATGGACGCCGTGCCAACGGTTAGCAGCCTGTTGAAAAAGGGGTCTGACCCTTTGGAGACGTTGCTGAAACATTGTGAATTCGAAACGTCGGAGAGGGTCAGACCCCCTTTCAACAGGCTGTTAGGGCCGCGATGCGCCGACGATGATCAGGCTCGAAGTTCAAGAATCGGGGGCGCCAAGAAGGTAAGTTTTCGTCGAGCTATCGGGTGTGGCGAATGCGTTGTGGTGCCGTTGTCGGGCGGCGACAGTGGGACCAGGGGGCTCAGAGTAGAGACGCAGGGCGTTTAGGTTCTAGACCGTAAAACGCAGGCGAAAACGGGGGTTTGGCAAAATCGATTCGTTCGTGACGAGACGAAGCAGCGATTTTTTTCGCTTGATTTTCCGAACCGCCTCTATAATTAAGGGCACGACGCCACTTGCAAACTTTTCGCGGATGATGGACGTCAACCACTCCCTCGCCAAACGCCGACTGGCAATCTGCTCAGCGAGATTTGTTGGTGATGGTCGAACCCCATGACAGGGAAATGGGTCGGTACATCAGCCGAAGGGTTTCGTGTTTCAATGTGGCTGTCGCATGCGCCCGTCGATCCTCGGAAGTGGATAGATCTAACCATGAACGAATCAAGTACCGACATCCTCCGCCTGTATTCGGAAACCTACGAGCGAGAGAAACAGGTCAAGCTGACGCTGAAGGAGTTTCTCGACTCGGCCCGTACGGATCCGTCGCTCTACAGCAGCGCCGCCGAACGAATGATCGATGCGATTGGTGAACCTGTCCACATCGACACGTCCGGTGAAGCGAGACTGGGACGGATCTTCATGAATCGAACGATCAAAACCTATCCGGCGTTCCAGTACTTTTATGGGCTGGAAGAAACAATCGAGCGGATCGTTAGCTATTTTCGTCACGCCGCGCAGGGGTTAGAGGAGCGGAAGCAGATTCTTTACTTACTAGGCCCCGTCGGTGGCGGAAAGAGTTCTCTGGCCGATGCGTTGAAGAAGTTGATGCAAGCAAGGCCGGTGTATGTGTTGTGCGCCGATGACGAGGTCAGTCCCATCTACGAAAGCCCGCTGGGACTGTTCGATCCGCGTACGATGGGCGGCGTTTTAGAAGAGACGTATAACATCCCTCGCCGCCGATTGCCGGGTTACATGTCGCCTTGGGCATTGAAACGGCTGGACGAATTCGGAGGTGACATTTCGAAGTTCTCGGTCGTCCGCGTGATCCCGTCCGAGCAGCGGCGCCTGCTGGTGGCCAAGACCGAACCGGGCGACGAGAACAACCAAGACATATCGTCGCTGGTGGGCAAAGTCGATATCCGCAAACTCGAACACTTTGGCCAGGACGACGCCGACGCCTACTCGTACACAGGCGGGCTGAATCGAACGACCCAAGGGTTGCTCGAGTTCGTCGAGATGTTCAAGGCTCCGCTGAAGATGCTGCACCCATTATTGACGGCGACCCAAGACGGCACCTATGTCGGAACCGAGAATGTGGGTGCAATGCCGTACCAAGGCGTTATTGTGGCCCACTCGAACGAATCGGAATGGGAATCGTTCAAAAGCAATCGCAGCAACGAAGCGTTTTTGGATCGGATCTGCGTCGTCAAAGTGCCTTACTGTCTTCGTGCGACTGAAGAAAAGATGATCTACGACAAGTTGATTCGGAATTCCGAACTTGGCTCGGCACCGTGCGCGCCGGATACGTTGGAAATGATGGCCCGTTTTTCGGTCCTGACGCGATTGAAGGAGCACGAAAATAGCAGCTTGTATTCAAAGATGCGCGTGTACGACGGTGAGTCTCTTAAGGACACCGACCCGAATGCTCGCACGGTCCAAGAGTATCACGATACCGCAGGAATGAACGAGGGTATGGACGGAATCTCAACGCGTTTCGCGTACAAGATTCTTTCCGAAACATTCAACTTCGATACTCATGAAATTGCCGCCGATCCGGTCCACTTGATGTACGTGCTGGACAAATCGATTCGTCGCGAACAGTTTTCGGAAGATGTCGAGCAGCGATACCTTGGTTTTGTCAAAGAAGAGCTGGCGAATCGCTACGCCGAATTCATCGGCAACGAGATACGAAAGGCGTATTTGGAATCGTATCACAACTATGGCCAAAACTTGTTCGATCGCTACATCAGCTACGCCGATGCATGGATCGACGACACCGACTACAAGGATCCCGACACCGGCCAATTGATGGACCGAGACGTTCTCAACGATGAACTACAAAAGATCGAGATGCCCGCCGGAATCGCGAACGCGAAAGATTTTCGGTACGAGGTTGTCAAGTTCGCACTCCGTGCTCGAGCAAAAAACGAGGGTCGAAATCCGTCATGGACTTCGTACGAAAAGATTCGGGACGTGATTGAGAAACGGATGTTCGGCCAAATCGAAGAACTGCTACCCGTGATCAGCTTTGGTGCAAAAAAAGACAGCGAGGCCGAACACAAGCACGACGAATTCGTTCAGCGGATGAGCAACCGAGGCTACACCGAATTGCAAGTACGCCGGCTCGTCGACTGGTACATGCGAGTCAGTAAGTCGGGATGAGAGTAGGTGACAGGGAACAGGTTACAGGTAACAGCTTGTTAAATCCCGTTCCCTGTCACCTGTTCCCTACTCCCTGTTCCCTACTCCCTGTTCCCTACTCCCTGTCACCTGTCACCTGTCACCTGTCACCTATTCCCATGCACGTCATCGATCGTCGACAGAATCCGAAATCAAAGAGTCTTGGAAATCGCGGACGCTTCGTTCGACGAGTCAAGTCACACATCCGCAAGGCCGTCGGTGAAGCGATCCGCAATCGAAAGGTCGCCGATTTGGATAGTAGCGAGAAGGTATCGGTCAGTTCGAGCGATGTCAGCGAGCCCAACTTCCACTTCCAGCCTGGCACCGGCGACCGCGAGTTTGTGTTACCCGGTAACCAAAGCTACCAACGGGGTGACCGAATTCGAAAACCGCGATCCGGTGCCGGTGGGATTGGAGCATCGGGAAGTGCCGATGGCGAGGGCGAGGATTCGTTCGTTTTCATGTTGTCGCGAGAAGAGTTTCTGGAGCTGTTTTTCGAAGATCTCGAACTGCCGAACCTGGCCAAGAAAAAGCTGAAGTCGTTAGCATCATCGGTGCGAACACGGGCCGGGTTTGCCAGCGACGGGGCACCCCAGCGTTTGAATTTGAAGCAAACGATGCGACGATCGTTGTCGCGACGCATCGCCCTGCGGCGGCCCAAGCAAATCGAGTTGCAATCGCTGCTCGATCAGATCGAGCAGGCACGAACGGATCAGAATGAAGCCGAAATTCAGCGGCTGGCCGACGAGATTGAGTTGATGAAGCGACGGATGCGAAGCGTTGCGTATCTGGACACCGTTGATCTGCGTTACAACCGCTTCGACGTCACGCCCAAGCCAACCACCCAGGCGGTGATGTTTTGCTTGATGGACACATCGGCATCGATGACAGAGGATTTGAAGGAGTTGGCGAAACGCTTCTATATGCTCTTGCACCTCTTTTTGGTGCGTCACTACCAAGCCGTCGAGTTGGTGTTCATTCGCCACACCTATACCGCGTCGGAAGTTGACGAGGATACGTTCTTCCACGGACGCGAAACGGGCGGAACCATCGTCTCGTCGGCGTTGGAGGAAATGGCGACGATCGTTAAAAACCGATATCCGGTCGCCGACTGGAATATCTACGCGGCGCAAGCCTCGGACGGTCACAATTTCGATCACGATATGCCCCGAACTCTGACGCTCTTAGAAAAAACAATTCTTCCCATTTGCCAATACTACGCTTACATCGAAGTCAACGGCGAAGTGACCAGTGGTGAGAGCTTACTTTGGGACGAGTATTCGTCGTTGGTGGATCGTTACCCACATTTCGCGCGTGCCCAAGTCAGCGAACCTTCCGCGATCTATCCCGTGTTCCGCAAGCTTTTTGCCGCTACATAGGTTGACCCATTCATGACTGACTCGAACCTGATCTACCACGGCAGCGAATGGGACTTCAACACGCTCGGTCGGGTATACGACGCAGTCGAATCGATCGCGATCGGTGAACTTGGACTGGATGTGTATCCGAACCAGATCGAAGTGATCACGAGCGAACAGATGCTCGATGCCTATGCGTCGGTGGGCATGCCGATGATGTATTCCCACTGGTCGTTCGGAAAACACTTTGCCCGTGAAGAGTTGCTGTATCGAAAAGGCGCAACGGCGTTGGCATACGAATTGGTGATCAACTCGAATCCATGCGTGTCTTACGTGATGGAAGAAAACACGGTCACGATGCAGACGCTTGTCATCGCGCACGCTGCGTTCGGGCACAACCACTTCTTCAAGAACAACCATCTCTTTCGCCAATGGACGCGGGCGGACCGAGTCCTCGACGACTTGGCCTATGCCAAACAGTTTGTCGCAAAGTGCGAGGAATCGCATGGTCTGCATGCGGTCGAGAGTGTTTTGGACGCTGCACACGCCTTGATGGGCTGTGGAATCAGCCGCTATGCGCCCAAACGATCGGCTCGCGCGAGCGATGGCGAAGCGAAGGCGGAAGCGAGACGCTCGCACGCCGAAGCAACCTACAACGACCTCTATCGAACCTTGCCAGCCCGGCCAAGCACGGCCTCGCCGGACGCGGGTCGGGTCGAAGCAGACCATAATGCGCTGCGTTTGCCGCAAGAGAACGTGTTGATGTTTTTGGCCGAGCACGCACCAAAGCTGATGGAGTGGCAGCGAGAGTTGTTGCGGATCGTTCACCGGTCGGCACAGTATTTCTACCCGCAACGTCAAACCAAGATGATGAACGAGGGATGTGCGACGTTCGTTCACTACCAGATCATGAATCGGCTATACGACACGCACCAAATCGATGATGGTTCGATGCTGGAATTCCTGCACTCGCATTCGTCGGTTGTTCGCCAACTGAATTTCGATGACCGGCGATACAGCGGATTGAATCCCTATGCGATTGGGTTCGCGATGATGCAAGACATTCAACGCATCTGTGAGCAACCGGATAAGGAAGACCGCGATTGGTTCCCCGAGATTGCGGGCAATGGCGATGCGATGGGAACACTGAAGCAAGCCTGGGCCGAATACCGTGACGAGAGCTTCGTTTTGCAATTTTTGAGCCCTCGATTGATTCGTCAAATGCATCTGTTCACGGTCGGCGATCGTGGAGATTCAAGTTTTATGTCCGTCGATGCGATCCATGACGAATCGGGCTATCGCGACATCCGACGTTGCCTTGCAAGCCAGTACGATTCGTCGAAAAATGATCCCGACATCGAGGTCACCGAAGCCGATTTGTCAGGAAGTCGTCGCTTGGTCCTAACCCATCGTGTTCGCGGGCGACGAGTGTTGGCGAAGGACGAATGCAATCGAGTCCTGTGTCATGTCGCAAACCTATGGGGCTACCGCGTTCGATTGGTCGAAACGGACGCCGAAACCGGTGCGACCCTGAATGAGTACGATGTGGTTGCGATACCCTAAGGATCGAGCGGGAAATAAATGTACGATGGGCACTCTTGCCCGTCGCGAACATCTCGGGCAAAAGTGCCCGAGTTACGACAGTTTTTTTCCACGCAATCCTAACTTGACCGGAACTGCCTACGAAAAGTTGACACTGGTTTGATCTTTACGGGCGGTGATCATTGCATCCTGCGAATTCGATTTACTCATGGCGACAGCGGCGAGCTTGGTCTTACTCGCACCAACGTTCCTTCCGAACCACCGACTGCGAAGCTCCCGTCTGGGGACGCGAGAATGGTGTAGGCCCAGCCAGCGATTGCGGGCAGCGTTTGTTCGACTTTGACGGATGTTGCATTGACGATTCGCAAATTGCCGTCAATGCAGCCGACGCCGATGTGATTGCCGTCGGTCGTCCAGGCAATGCATAGCGGTTCGACCGGCAGACGTGCGAATCGCACAAGTCGACCAATCGAAGGTTGCCAGAGTCGAACTGTCTTGTCTGCACTTGCCGATGCGAGGTAAGCAATCGAGTGTTCGCCGGGTCGCCTTGCAAGGTCCCGCACGATGTCGGTGTGGTTGTCTAGAATTCTTAAAGGTGTTGTCAAATCTTTTTCGTCGCTCCATACGCGCAGACTCTGGTCGACACCGGCTGAGACCAGCAGTCGACCGTTATCAAGGGATTCAACGCTGAGCACGCGTCGTGTATGGCCGCTCAGACGGCGGACGACATCGGCACGACCATCCGCGGACTGGCTAGCGCCTACCTGCCACTGGATCACCTCGTTGTCGGCTGCAGCAGTTACGAATTCATTTTCGGATAGCCAGATCGCTGAGTGAATCACATCGTCATGCGCCGTGCTTGATGCGATGGTTGTTAGGTTTGGCCACGTCACGATCCGCCACTCGCCAACCTCGCTCGGTTTTCCACCCACGATCAACAATCGCGTTCCGTCTGGCGAAAACTGTAGGTCTTGAATCTTTCCGATATCAACGACGTGATCTTCAGCGTTCATGAGTGATGGCCATTCGCGAATCGAAACTCCACCTTGCGATCCGGAAACGATTCGATCACCGGACGGCGCGAACGCGAGCGCGGTGACGGGAGGTTGTGCAGCGCAATGGGGATACGCCGAAAATGACACGATCATCCAGAATGTGATCGCGACTAGCAACCGCCATCGCTTCGACCGATTGAGATGCCAATCGTTCATCCAACGAGCTCGCTCAACGGTGTCCCATGCAAACTCACTTTTACCGGGCGGCCGTCTGCTGTTTGCAAGTTGGTCGCGGGATCAATCCCGAGCAACTTGTAGATGGTTGCGGCCAGGTCGGCTGGCGTCACGGGCCGGTCTCGCGGGCTTTCCCCCATGTCGTCGCTGGCCCCAATGACTTGCCCGCCCGGGATGCCTCCACCGGCCAGCATCACGCTGAACACGCGTGGCCAGTGATCACGACCACCGAGCGTATTCAACTTGGGAGTGCGACCAAACTCGCCCATCACGACCACCAACGTTTCGTCCAACAAGCCGCGATCGTGTAAGTCGGTGATCAACGATGAATACGCCCGATCAAGCGATGGAATCAGTCCGACGGGCTGCTTCGCGCCGGTGTATCCGTCCTTAAGCCGCGTCACTAAATCGTCGTGCGTATCCCAGCCACGGTTGTTGACGGTCACGAATGGAACCCCGGCTTCCACCAATCGACGTGCTAGCAGGCAGCATTGTCCGATTGACTTCGTGCCGTAGCGCCTACGAGTTTCTTGTGACTCTGCCGACAAGTCGAACGCACGTTTTCCGGAACTCGATGTCATCAGACGGTACGCTTGTTCAAACGCAGGGTCGGCTGGTGAAATCGACTCTGCCTTGTCTTGGATGCTATTGAGTGCGTGCAAGTACGCGTGTCGGCGTTCCAGCCGTTCATCAACGATTCCGGGAAAAGGCTCTAAGTCACGGACACGAAAATCGGGCTTGGATGGATCGCCGCCGACTTCAAATGGAGCGACACGGGCGGGAAGATATCCTGACGCAATGAACTTGCCGCCACCCACTTGCAGGTCGGGGACCGCTACGTGCGGGGGAATCGCGCCCCGGTGGGAAGCCAGATGTGAGACGACGGACCCGATCGCCGGATAGTTCAGCGCCGGGGTTGGCTTGTATCCCGTCAATAAATAGTGCGTGCCGAAATTGTGCTCACCCAACGGCGATGTCATCGAGCGGATGATCGCCGAATGCTGCATCGTCGCAGCGGTTCGCGGCAATAATTCGCTTAGCTGAATTCCGGGAACCGACGTCGACATTGCGCCGAAGGGACCGCGAACTTCATTGGGCGCGTTCGGTTTCGGATCAAATGACTCCAGGTGGCTTGGTCCTCCGTCGAGCCAAATCAAAATGCAAGACTTGGCCTTGGCCGGCGCGGCACCCTTCGCGGATTGCGCGAACGAAGCGTTTAGCCCTAGTCCCCAAGCCGAAATTCCGCCAACCTGCAAAAAGTCTCGTCGCCCAAGCGGGACGCAATGTTGTGTCATTCTTGGCCTAGTGGTTGTTCGTGAATTCATGGCAATTCAAAAGTGCCCAAAGGAAGTCCTCGCACCGTTCGTGCTTCCGTTCGACTTCGCTGGCATCGATGCGTTCGACCCAATCGGCCAGCTCACGATCGGACGGTGGGCGACACAACGCTCGCAGGTAAAATTCACGAACGAGATCGCGTGTTGCGATGTCGTCTCTTAGCATCCGCCGCAGCCGCCCATCGCTGTCAATGATCTTCGCGTTTAGCAACTCTCCGTTCATCAAATGCAGCTTCGATGCGATCCCTCGCTCCGAACCGCTTGGCGAGGAACAATTTTCACCTGGCGCGCACTGCCCGAGAAATTGCAAGCTCTCTGATGAAGACGCACGGTCGACAACGTTGATCGCCCGACTGACGCCATGGTAGTCATCGGCAACACCCGTCACGTCACCAATCGCGTCGGCCAGCACTTCGGCGCAAAGCGGTTTGCTGTTCGCTTGCGAATAGAATTGTCGGGTGTCGTCGATCGATCCGGTACCAAGCGGCGAAGAGGAACGCTGATACACGTCGGAGTCGCAGATCAATCGAATCAACGGCCGGAGTTTGAAATCGCTGTCAACAAAGTGGCGTGATAGCCGTTCCAGCAGATTGGGGTGCGAAGCAGGATTCGTCGCGCGTAGGTCATCGACCGGAGTCACCAAACCACGTCCCATCAACGATTGCCAGACGCGACCGACCAACGCCTTGGCAAAGTACGGGTTGTCGTCGCGGGTCAGCCACTGGGAGAATTCTTGCCGGTTGTCGCGGTCTTGTCCCAGGAACCGGTCACCCGGTATCCGGGGCAGCGCACTCGCTCCGGTACGAGGATGAATGATGGTTCCCCGTCCCGTAAACCGCACGACTTGGTTTCGCTCAAGGCCGGCAAAGATCACCGCCAGCCCGTGGTAGTCGTCTTGCGTCCATTGGTCGAGCGGATGGTTGTGGCAATTCGCACATCGCAACCGAACGCCCATCAATACTTCGCTAATGTATTCCGCTTCCTCGCGAGCGGTCGCAAAAAATCGATGAACGGTTGCGGCGCCAGGCTGATGAGAGTCACCTTCGGAAAGGATCAATGAGCTCGCTATTTCGTCCCAGCCAGTGTCATCGGCGACCCGCTCTTTGAGCCAGTCGTAGAATACATCGGCCGCGACCGCATCATTGCCGGGTTTACGGAGACGTAGTTGCGTGGCGAGCAGATGCGTCCAATAGTCGACGAATGAATTCGATTCCAGAAGCTCGTCGATCATCGACGACCGCTTGGTGGCCTCGTCATTGCCGACGAATCTTTCGATTTGTGTCGGCGATGGCAAACGTCCCGTTAGATCGAGCGACAACCGCCGCAAAAACGAAGCATCATCCGTGGTGTCTGCGGGCGTAAGTCGCAATCGCTGCAACGTTCCATTGATCTCATCATCGATCCCGTTTTTCCTTGCCGTTTCGGGCAAAACGATCGAATCGGAACCAATCGGCGTGGTGAATGAAACCATCGCTACGCTACCTGCGAATCGCACGATCGCAGTGTGTCGGCCTGGGGCGGTGACGGTCGCTACGCCAAGTTCGTCGACGACCAGTGCGGACTCGTTCTGGCTGACGAAAACCGCTTGGGGAGTCACGTCTCGCTCGAGACCGTCGTCGAAGATCGCTGTTGCTTTGAGCTGGAGTGTTGCCGGTACGGCGTCAGCAACAAACTCCTGTGGAACAACCTGGAAACGATCCAACTTACGAACCTGCAAACGATGGCAACCGGCCGCAATCCAACTCGCAATCGTGTTTGCCGGCTCACCGTCCGGGTCCAAGACATCACCGCCGCCATGTTCCAGTCGAGCGGTGGGTTTCGAGATGATCAGGCTTTCGTTGGGGTGGGCGAGATTGACTCGCCGACCAAAAAGCTCGCGGACAATCGTGCGATAGTCATGCTCTGGATCGCCACCGAACAACGACAAGCGAAACCCCGCTTGTCCTGCTGCACTGCCATGGCAACTTGCTGCGTTACAGCCCGCCTTGGAAAGCAGCGGCATGATCTCGGTATCAAAGTCGATTTCCGTAGCGTTTGCATTGGCGATGATGGACGCCCCGACAATGGCAACAAAGATGAAGGCGGCAAAGCGAATCCGCAGGAAGCACTTCATGGTGACACGGCACCGGCTGAGTCGTCGCTTTCCGGAACCGGTTCGAACGCAAACTCTTTGGCCCATTTTTTAAGATAGACTTGGGCCGGCGCGGTCCCGTAGTTGGAAAGCTTGCCGCTGCCAACGATCAGGTTCGCGGCTTTGTAAACGTGATCCTTGAACCATTGATTCTTGGCCGCAAACTTTTCCACTTTTTCTGCCGCCGCGTCGACATCCTCTGCTGTCGCCGTTTTTCGAATGACGGGTGACATCATCTGGCGATAGATGCCTTCCTGTTCAGATGACTGGGTTGGGTTGCGTGATTCCATTGGCCGTGCTGCGAATCCCATCTCGGCCAATGTCGGCGACAGATCGCGCCCCAATGCTTTCTCGATCGCCCGACCAACTTTGGGTGCGTCGGCTTGGATGCTTGGTTGAATCAACGGAAAGTTCGCGACCACCTTTCCCTGATTCGCAACCAGGATGGTCAGCGTCATCTTACGATCGAGTCCGTAAGATCCAGGGCCTTCAACACCATCCATCGAGACCATGGGCGCAACGCCAACGGGCAATGCGTGGCGAGCGCGGCGGAACCACGCTTCCGTTTCCGTCGGATCCGTCGTAAGGAAGATCAGTCTCGATCGCAGCCCTTCGTCCGTCTTCGTGTTGGCATAGTTCATCAGCAAGCGAGTTAGAGCAATCGAAGGTCGAGTGACCTGGTGAACGAACACGAGTAACGCTGGCCCATCCTTGATATTTTCAAGAACATCGACATCCTTGCCGGCGCTGTCACCGAATACGAGCCTCGCTTCAAAAGGGACGATTTCTTCCCCGACTTGTGGACCCGAGAAAATCGGTTCCTCGGTTACTGCAACCGACGCCAAACATAAAATGATTGACGAAGTCCATATGAATCGCATTGCTGTGTACCCTGCATTCGAGTTCAGATGCTGGATATTGTCGCAGCGTCAAACCCACGTTGCTATGGTCGGCAATGTTTTTCCGAAGTGATTGAACGGAAAAGGAGGCGGAAATCTTGGATTCGGAAAGCGACTGGGATTCCATTGAGGGTTCCGCCAGTCGCCCAGGAATTTACGAGCCCGTATCAGAACAGTCGGTTGATCCCGTTCAGCGCCGCGACGCGATACGCTTCGGCCATCGTTGGATAGTTGAATGTCGTTTCGACAAAGTACTTCACGGTGTTGTTGGGCGCCGGCTGAACCATGATCGCTTGTCCGATATGTACGATCTCGGACGCGTTGGCTCCGAAACAATGGACCCCCAATATTTCCAGCGTGTCGCGGTGAAACAGCAGTTTCAACATGCCCACGGTTTGATCGGTGATTTGCGCGCGGGCGAGGCTTTTGAATTGGGCCTGGCCGACTTCGTAGGGAATGCAGGCTTCGGTTAATTCTCGCTCCGTCTTTCCGACGCTGCTGATCTCGGGACTGGTGTAAATGCCAGTTGGAATATCATGCAGTCGCAAGTTGCCGTCGGCTTGACCAAGAATGTGCATGCCCGCCGCACGACCCTGGGTGTAAGCGGCGCTTGCCAATGACGGGACACCAATCACATCACCGACCGCATAGATGTGAGGCACGACAGTTTGAAAATGTTCGTCGACTTGGATTTGACCGCGATTGTTTGCGACGACTTCGAGGTGCTCGAGACCTAGATCGTCCGTGTTGCCACTGCGTCCGTTGGCCCACAATAAGATGTCGGTCTTCACGCGTTTGCCGCTCTTTAACTGCAGCACCACACCATCGTCATCGCCGACGATCGTGTCCACCGATTCGTTGTGACGGATGACGACGCCCTGGTCTCGCAAGTGATACGAAATCGCGTCGATGATTTCGTCGTCCAAGAATTCCAGCAGCTTGCCTCGCGTGTTGATCAAATTTACTTTGATCCCCAAGTTGCGAAACATCGAAGCGTATTCAACACCGATCACGCCCGCACCGTAGACACAGATCGACGTCGGCTTGTGTTCCATGCCAAGGATCGTGTCGCTATCGAAAATGCGAGAATGATTAAAATCAACTCCTGCCGGGCGGAACGGGCGTGATCCGGTCGCGACCACGAAGTACTTCGCACGGATCGGTTCGTCACCGTCGATCGACACCGAATGCTCGTCGACGAATCGGGCCTGTCCGCGGTAGATTGGAACGTCGTTGCGATCGTAGAACGATTGTCGCATCGTGACCTGGCGGCCGATGATCGTCTCGGTTCCCCGCTTGAGTTGCTCAAGCGTAGGAGTTGTGGTGACGCCCATTTCCCGAAGCGCGGGATTCTTCAGTGCCGTCATCGTCGAAGTGATCGCAAAGCGAAGCGCTTTACTGGGAATCGTTCCCCAGTGGGTACACCCACCACCGATTTGGCGGTATTTTTCAGCCACACCGACACGCATGCCTTCTTTGGCACATTGCATCGCAGCTCCCTCACCGCCGGGGCCGGTGCCAATCACAAACAGGTCGTAGTCGTAAGCTGAATCGTTCATAATGTCTCGAATCTACTTTGGTTGCCATTCTTGAAGAGTCTGTTTTTACGATGAAACTCGCCTGCGTCCAGACCGATGTTGTTTTTGCCGATGTCAACGCCAACCTTGATCGTGTCTTGCGATGGATCGATCAAGCGAGCGAGGCGAAGGCCGAGCTGGTGATTTTCCCCGAATGTGTTCTGTGCGGCTATTCGTATGAAAGTCGCGATGAAGCCTATCAGCAGGCCCTGTCGATCGGCAGCCCAACTTTTGCGACCATCGCCGATGCGTGCGCGAAATACAACTTACGCGTGACGCTGGGGTTTCTTGAAGCCGACGGCGATCGATTGTTCAATTCGTCGGCCTTAATCGGCCCCAGCGGCGTGATCGGCCACTACCGCAAAATTCATTTGCCCCATCTCGGTGTCGACCGATTCGTCGATCGAGGAGACATTCCCTACCGAATTCTAGCGGCCGGGGAAGTGAACGTCGGTTTGGCGATTTGCTATGACTGTTCGTTTCCCGAACCGATGCGGATATTGGGGCTCGAGGGTGCCGACGTGATTGCTTTGGGCACGAATTGGCCGATCGGTGCAGTTCGAACCGCCGAGATTGTTCCGCCGGCTCGTAGCATGGAAAACCATCTTTTCTTTGTCGCGGCCAACCGAGTCGGTACCGAACGCGGTTTCGAATTTTGTGGCCGAAGTTCGATCTGCGGACCTGATGGCGTTGTCTTGGCGGCCAGTTCTGACGACCAAGAAACGATGCTGTTTGCCGATATCGACCCGGCCCAAGCCAGGAACAAGCGGATCGAGCGTACGGTTGGAAAGCATGTCATCCATCGCATGAATGATCGTCGGCCCGAGTTCTATGATCGGATTTCGCGACCCAGTTGAACGGCGATCTGGTCGCGGACGCGGCCGATGTGGCGGATGAAGTCGATCGACGCCAAGTCAATCAGCGTCACCGATGTCGGGTAACCGTCGCGAATGATTTGCTGGATCGATTGGTGAAGCCGGGGCGTCCACCGGGCGCGTTGGTTGATCCACGCCAATTCGGATTCATCAACGGGAACGCGCAGCCGCAGACATGCCGGACCGCCACCGCCGGCCATGCTTTGGCCAAGATCGACGTAGACGACCTGCGAAAAGACACCGCTGGCCAGCCATTCGTCGACCAATGACTTTGCCACCGGATGCCGTTGGACTTGAACCGGACACAGGATCACGGGCGGTCCGTCCGCGTTGCCCGGTGAGACGATCTGGCTGTTGAAGAGATAGGTCGAGATCGCGTCGTCGAGGGAAAGCGTCGACTCGGACACTTCGATCCGATTCAGAACGGATGCCGTCCGCTGTGCAAATTTGGCTTCGATGGCTTGCATTGAAAATGTGCTGTTCGCGAAAGCCCGCTCGTGGTGAATCAGAAGATTTCGGTGGCTCATCGCGACCACGTCATTGTGGAACGCTCCCGCATCGATCGCGCGAGGATGTTGTTTGACGAAACAAACATCGCTGGGCGACAAACCATGCCGGCGAGCGATCGCATCGAATGAGGCCTGAGTTTGCCGCGGCCAGAATGCGTTCGGCATCGGAGGCTGATCGCCGAAAACGAAAACATCGATCGCGCGTTCCGTTGAATCACTGTCCATCGAATCGCCAAGCAATCGCATCTGGTTTGCCGCGCCTTCGTCGCGCATCGCAGCGCCTCCGCAAAGCGGTGGGAGTATCTCGACGGTATCGCCGAACAGGGCGCCAAGGTCGTCAACCGTTTGCGATGGTTCGATCGCACGGTGCAAGCTCGCGTACAGATTGGCGACCGTTATCGTCGTCCGGCCACGTGTACCCTGGCCGCCCGATGATCGGGTCACCGTGGCGGCGTTCGCAGTCCACATAGCGGACGAGCTCATTGCGGCAGAAAAGATCCACGGCGATTCATCGTGCGCCCTCGCCAGCACCGACGCGTCATCGCCGGAAAACCCCATCGAACGTAAGAACGCGAAATCGGGACGAACGTGCGGCGGAAGCACGAATTGTGGCACCGACAGCTCTGCCACGCACTGCATTTTTTCAAGGCCCTGAATCGCCGCGGCAGCGGGATTGGATACTTGACCGGCATGGTCCCGTGAAGCCACGTTGCCGACGCCCAGGCCACCGAAGTGGTGTGTCGGACCGACCAGCCGGTCCATTTGAATTTCGATCAGCGTCATGAAACGATACTCCAGGGATCATCCGTTGATGGTTCATCACGCAACAGCGAAGAAACCGGGTCACTACAAAAATCGATGGCATAGTAACCGGCCGGACGATGATTGCCGCTGGCATCCAGACCTCCGAATGGTAACGCACCGGCGGCACCGGTTGTGGGACCATTCCAGTTCACGACGCCCGCACCGACGCCGGCGGCAAACTGATCGAACATCGCCTTGGATCCTCCTAATAACGAAGCGGCCAAGCCATAGGGCGTCCGAGCGGCGGCGTGGATTGCTGCTTCGAAATTCTTCACCCGCTGGACCACCAACAACGGTCCGAACCATTCCATGGCCCCGATCGCTGCGAGCCCGTCTGGCGAAATATCGGTCGCGTCAAGGATCGACGGTCTGACCAGCGCCGGATGCCGTGGATCGACCGCGAACGGAAGCAAGGGCTTGCACCCGAGATGCAGTAGCTCGTCATACGTTTGCTTCAGTCGTTTTGCCGCAGTCGCATCGATCAATGGACCGACCTCCGCGCGATTGTCGCCGGGCAATCCGGCCGACAGTTTCTCGGTCGCGATCACCAACGCGTTGATCTGATGATTGCTATCGTTGCCGTCGACGAAAATGGCTCTTCGGGCACACGTGCAGCGTTGTCCGGCCGACACGAATGCCGAGAACGAAACCAACTTGGCGACCGTGTCTGGTGGCACGGACTCTGTCACGATGATGGGATTGTTGCCGCCCAACTCAAGCGCCAACATCACTTCCGGTCGCCCGGCCAATTGTCGGTGAATGGCTTGCCCGACCGCGCGGCTGCCGGTCAAGAAGACGCCGCCGACTTCGGGCCGATCGATGGCTGTGACCGCCGTGTCGCCGGCGCCGACGATCCACTGCATCACGTCGCGAGGCAGTCCGCTTTGGTGCCAAGCGTCCATCATCCACTGACCCACCGCAGTTGCCTTCTCGCTGGGTTTGAACACGACTGCGTTACCTGCCAACAACAGCGGGATGATCTGTCCGCCCGGCAAGTGCAGCGGAAAGTTGAAAGGCCCCAACACTAAACCGACACCGATCGGACGGTATCGAACCTGGCGCTGAACGGGACCGTTAGACGGTTGGAGTATTCGGTCACGACGACGTGTTTCCATCGCGGCGATCGACAATTCGACTTTCGCGATCGAAGCGGACACTTCGCCATCGGCATCCCACGGCAACTTGCCGACTTCACTGGAAATCAGCTTGCTGATTTGATCGCGATGGGCGGAAACAAACGCTCCGAATTGGCGAACGCACTCGATTCGATCCGCCACCGAGACATTGGCCCAGATCTGACCCGCCACTTTGGCTTTTTCTAAAATTTCGCCAATTTCCTGCTTATTCGTTGCTTTCTTGTCGAAAATCGGTTCGCCAGAGATGAACGAGACACTTTGAAGATTCATGGGTATTTTTTCGATTCGTTTTCTGCACCCTGTGAAAACGTGACCTAGGTTTCTTGTAGATGGGAGGTTCGAGGGAGCCAAACCATTTCATCCCGTTCCTTGGAGTCTACAAATATGAAGCGTCAAAAGAAAAGCGGTTTCTCACTGCTAGAAGTTATCGCCGCCGTCGTCATCCTTGCCGTCGTCGCTGCCGCAACCGTTGCTACGGTTGCTCCGATGCGTGCGAAGAGTGAAGACAAGCTGCAAGATCAAGAAGTCGCCACGCTCAACGCGATGGCACAAACCTACTTCTTGGAAGTCGGTCGTTTTCCCCAAAGCGTGACCACGCTGGGTTCGTCTGGCTACTTGCCCTACACAACGACCGACGAACGTCGCCGCGTTGCCGCGATGCGGACCAAGTACGACTACGTACCGACTACCGGCGTGTTCGCCAAGAAGTAATTGAAGGAGGCGTTTTTCACGCCTTTGAACTGATTGACTCCGAGGGTCCGATCCAGGGCATTGGCGGCCGCACCTTTGGCCGTGCTTGTCCTGGCCGGACCTTTGTCATTTTATAAACGGTGTTTTCGAACGATGGTCCATCGCATTCCTGCCGCTTTCCTCGATCGACGTTGTCGCTTTGGCGTCACGTTGGTTGAAACGATATTGGTGGTGATGCTTTTGGCTGCCGCGACGGTTGCAGGGTCGTTCATGCTGGACGGTCAATGGCGCGATCGCCGAGGTGCAACAGATGTCACTCGAGAAGTCTATCAAACGCTCGTGCTTGCTCGTAACACTGCCATCGCTAGCCGCACGAACGTCGCGGTGCGTCAGGAAAACGTTCGCGGTCGTCAATGGCTGACCATCGTTGAGGAAGCCGGCCCAATGCGGGCAGGTAAGAAATGGCAAATCGATCTGGGTGATCAACCCACCATTAGCGGTTCGCCAACTGAGATTTGGTTCAAAGCAACGGGGTCAGCAGATCGTGGTTTGGAATGGAAAGTTTCCGAAGGATCACTCGCGGGGTTGGTCCAGGTCACACCGACCGACGGAAACGTGACTCATCGACTTCCGTAACGAAAAAACAAGAATTTTATCTTCGAATCGTCATCATGAAATCTCATCACTGTTCCACGAATGTTCGCCGAAGACGGCACGTCGCGACGCGTCAAGGCGCGACGTTGATCGATGTCGCCATCGGGTCGATGCTATTATCGCTGTTGTTGATTCCGTCGGTCCGTTGGATCGGGCATTCAGAATCGATCAACCAGCGTCTAGAAGATCGCGACGCGATGCTATTCGAAGCGGAAAGCTTTATCGAAATACTAAAGGTCAAGATGTCGGAACCCAGCGAGTTTGCGTCGGCATTCGATCGACCGATCGATGATCTGACGAAAGTCGTTTCGCCGAGCGGGAAGGTTTTCCTGGCTCAATACCAGCTCGAACCCGACAAGACACTGCCAACGGCAAAACTGCTTTCGATTCGTGTTACCGTTTGGCGAGATGCCAACAGCAACGCTCGCATCGATGCGACCGAAGTCAGTGAGTCATTGCAAACCCAAATGGCGTCACCGTAATGAAAACGCAAAAGAAACAATTGAAACCGAGACGTGGCGTTAGCCTGATCGAAGTGATCGCCTGCACGGCCATTGTCGCTGTCATGGTCGTTCCCGTCGCTAGCGTGATTCGGGCATCCGCTCGCGCGATCGGTCGTGCGTCCAACGTCGATGCGGAAGTCCAAACACGATCGGCCTTGCGGTGGGTCAAGGAAACGATTCAAACCGGCACGGTGATCGATGTCGGTTCGCGGAATTTGACCTTGATCCTGGCCAGCGGCGATAAGGCCGAGATCGTTTTCGATTCCGACCGTTTGATTCTATCGGACGGACGCACCAAGACGGTCATCCTTGAAAACGTCGGTTCATTCGAATGCGAATCGATCGTTCAATCCGAAAAGCCAGGATTGCCGATCGGTGTTGCCATTCGCATCGGTGTCAAAGACCCCGAATCGGGCGAGTACTACAAGATTGAATCGTACGTCTCGACCCTCGTGCAAACCTAGAAGCGTTTTGCAGGCCTGGAATAACCATCCCGAAATGATTGATGCCATGAAACGTCAACGACGCCGACTTGATCGCCGCGGATCGGCACTGCTGATTTGCACGCTTGCCGCAGCCATCCTCTCGATGGCTACGATTGCGATTGTCCGCAGCAATCAATTGGCCGTTCAGCGTGTCGACGCGACTCGTTCGGCGGTCCAAGGCCGTGTGTTCGCAGATGGTTTGATGCAGCGGTCGCTTGCGATGCTGAGGCTTGATCCCACGCTCAGCGGAGAAATTCGCGAAAAAGGGTCGAGTTCGGCTCACTGGATTGAACTTCGCCCGATGTCGAAGACGACGACGATGGTCCAAGTCTTTCTTTACGAAGGATCGAAAACACCGGCTATCACTCGCGTGATCGACGTCGAAGCCCTGGCCAAAGGCAGCAGCTCAAGCGTTGGATCGACCGGTGGCATCAAGCCTTCGAGCCCGACCATAGTCAAAGCATCCTCCAAGTGATTCGCGCTAGCGTTTCAGGGCGATCATGAACTGCCGGTCGATTCTTCGGCACGTTGCACCGCCTCGAGCGACAGCTTCAATTGGTGACGTGCTCGGCTGAGTCGGCTGCGGACAGTGCCGATCGAGATCTCTAAGATTTCGGCAATGTCTTCGTACGTATTTTCGTCCATTTCTCGCAGCACCAAAATGATTCGGTGCTCGTCGGTCAATGTCTGCATCGCTTGCCGCACCATCTCGACACGTTCGCGTCGCAGGATCGGTTCGTCCACGCCATCGGCACGATCAACGACTTCCAAGCCGTTGGCCTCGCGGCAGTAGTCCAGCGAAACCCTCGCCCGTTTGCGGCGCCGCTTGGAGAGGGCACTGTTGAAGGCGATTCGATAGATCCACGTCGAAAACTGGCTGTTGCGTTGGAACGTATCCAGTTTCATGAAGGCGCTGATGAACGCCTCCTGCACGACGTCCTCTGCTTCCTCGGGCGAGCCGGTGACTTGCAACATCGACGCGAACAGGCGGTCCTGGTTCAATTCGACCAACGAAGTGAACGCATCGCGGTCACCCTCGAGAGCTCGATCGATCAACTGGGACTCGTCCGCCACTCAACGTCTTTCGCAAACTGAATTGACACCACATCGATAAACGTGGTTTCCAGTTTATCAACAGCGAACAAGAAAAACCGCAATTTGGCGTCACTATTCGGGCCCGATCAGCAACGCGAGCGTAAAAAATCGCCTCGACGGAGCCGTCCGGGTCAGTTTAGTTCGCCGTTGCCCACGGGTCCGGCCAAGTGACGTTGCAGATACGTGGCTCGTTCGACGTTTCGGTCTGACGAACCCAACAGACGACCGTGCAGCTTCTGTAGGTGGGCCGGTTGCGTATGAATGAACAGCTTGTTGATCGTTCCGACCGCAACGTCATTGATCAGCCCCAGGTTCACCCCCATGCGAACTTTCGACAAATAGTGCATCGTTTCTTCGCTGCTGATCTTTTTTGCCGTGCTTAGGATCCCCAACGCTCGGCTGACGTCGTCGTGCAGATCCTTTTCGCCTTGGCTGACCAGGAAATCGCGAGCCTTGCGTTCGTATTCGATGATCCGCGGAACGACGTTTTCGCCGACCAAGGCCACCAGGTCCGTCTCGCTGTGACCGAGCGTGATCTGGTTGCTGACTTGATAGAAGTCACCCGTGTACTGGGATCCTTCGCCGTATAGCCCGCGGACCGTGACGTTGATCCGCTGCATGCTGCGGAACACTTTTTCGATTTGTTGCGTGATCACCAGGGCCGGCAGGTGCAGCATGACGCTGACACGCAGTCCGCTGCCGACATTGGTCGGGCACGCGGTCAGGTAACCGTATTTTTGACTGTAGGCGTAAAGAATCGTGCCTTCCAGTTGGTCGTCGAGCGCGTTGATGCGATCCCATGCCGAACTCAGATCCAAACCGCTGTGCATGACCTGGATACGCAAGTGATCTTCTTCGTTGATCATCACGCTGTATTGCTCGTTCGGATCAATCGCGACCGCACGAGAACCGTCGGCATCAGCGATTTCGCGGCTGATCAGTTGGCGTTCGACCAAGAACTGACGATCAATCTCGGAAAGCTGTTCGATGTCGACGTAGCGGATATCTTGCCAGCCCTCGATCGCTTCCATTCGTGCACGAACGGTCCGTTCGATGCTGATTCGATCTTCGTCGCTGCAGCGACGAATGAAAGGAAAATCGGCAAGGTTGCGAGCCAAGCGGATGCGGCTGCTGATCACGATGTCCGATTCCGGACCGGTCCCACGAAGCCATTCGCCCGAGTGCCGTGCCAGTTCGCTGAAGTCCGTGTTGCGTTTCACTTCGACTCGTCTCCCGAAGCGGAAGCCGAGCTGTCGGACTTGTCGCTATCGACGGGCCGAGTTCCCGCATCTTCGATCTTCCGAAGCTCGTCGCGAATTTCCGATGCCCGTTCGTAGTCTTCTCGTTCGATCGCTTCTTCCATTTCGCGTCGCAGTTGGATCATGGTTGCCTGGGAGTCTGCCGATGCAGCAGCGCGGCGGGGGCGTTTGCCGCAATGCTCAAGCGAATCGTGGATGTTGATCAATAACGGTTCGAGGTCAGCCTCGAAGTGTGTGTAATCGTAGGGGCAGCCGAGACGCCCGGTGCTTCGGAACTCAAAGAAACTGATGCCGCAAACCGGACATTCTTTTTGGTCCAGTTCCGCAAGCTCTTTCTTGGTTTGGCCCAAGTTGAGTTGTTTTGCCAATGCGCCGGCGACGGAAACAGCCGGGCTAGCGTTGTCTTTTTGCAGAAACCCGCGAGCGTGCTCCTCGCACAAGTGCATCACTTGGGGGCCACTCGGTTCGGTCAACTCGGTGATATGAAAGGTCGCGGGTTTTTCGCAGTATTGGCATTTCATGATTGCTTCCGATGGGCCGATTGCGGCTGTTACTGCGAGATCGAGAAGCCGACCCCTTGGGACAATGGGGAAGCAATAAGCCGAGCATTTTTGCGATAAATGCCCCGAATCGGCAAACCCGTCGGCGTCCTACCAACCACCTATGGATTCTATCGCTGGCCCTGTTACTGTCAACGAAGGTGCGGGTGTGGCTGATGCACCGGATTCCGCGCTGGCTGCCGCACCGGCCGACTTCTGCCTATCATGTTGAACCGATCGATCGACGAATTCTTCCTGATCCTGACAACACTTTTTGCCCCCACGCTTTGATGCACACGCCTGACGCACGGCACACACCGGTGGCTGCCGACTTCGCCGATCTTGCGGTCGAGCACGACTTTGTCCCCGTCTACCGCCGTTTGCTAAGCGATACGCTGACGCCGGTGACCGCGTTTCGGCTGCTTGACGATGGCGGCCCGGCGTGTTTATTCGAAAGTGTGATCGGCGGTGAAAAGGTCGGCCGGTTCAGCATCCTGGCCTCGAAACCGATTCGACGGTTCGTCGCGCGAGGCCAAGCGATCTCGATCATTGAAGCCGACGGTACCACGGAAACTCGCCAAGCCGCCGACCCGTTGGACGAATTTCGCGCCCACTTCCACTACTCGGTCGCCAAGATGAAGGGGCTGCCGCCATTTGTCGGTGGGGCGGTCGGCTATGCGGGCTATGACGTAGTTCGCTACGTCGAAAAACTGCCCAACGCCCCGACCGATGATCGCGATATCCCCGATTTAGATTTTGGGTTCTATCACACGCTTTGCGTTTTCGACCATGTCGACAAAACGATCACGATCGTTTCGCTGGCCGATTGCCGGCAAGTCGGTAGCGCCGGTGAAGCCGATGCGATTTATCAGTCCGCGTGTGCCCGTATCCACGCAACGATTGCCCAACTGTCGTCGCGCCAAACGGGACTGACGCCTGACGAATGGAATCCGACAGCGTGGCAGGAAACGATCGACCGATCGCCACTGGAAATCGAAGCCAACTTTACACAGGCTTCGTTCGAAGCGGCTGTTGAAACCTGTGTGGAATACATTCGCGCCGGAGACATCTTTCAAGTCGTGCCCAGTCAGCGATGGGCGGTGAAAACCGACGTCGATCCGCTTGAGATTTATCGCTCGCTGCGCGTCGTGAACCCAAGCCCGTTCATGTTTTTTGTGCGAACGCCCGATTGCGTCTTGGTCGGTTGCTCGCCCGAAATCATGTGCCGTGTGTCGGACCGAACAGTGACAGTGCGACCGCTGGCGGGGACGCGCCGACGAGGGAAAGACGCACGCGAAGATCGGAAGCTGGAAATCGAGTTGTTGGCCGATCCGAAAGAGCGGGCTGAGCACGTCATGTTGGTCGATCTGGGACGCAACGATGTCGGCCGCGTGGCACAGTTTGGTACCGTCGAGTTGACCGAAATCATGGTCGTCGAAAGGTACAGCCATGTCATGCACATCAGCAGTGAAGTGCAAGGGAAATTGCGAGACGGACTCGATGCGTTTGATGCCCTGAAAGCCTGTTTGCCGGCCGGTACCGTTTCCGGCGCTCCCAAAGTTCGCGCGATGGAGGTTATCGATTCGATCGAACCGCATCGACGTGG
The DNA here is from genome assembly GCF_007860125.1 of Rubripirellula tenax. Lineage (NCBI taxonomy): Bacteria > Pseudomonadati > Planctomycetota > Planctomycetia > Pirellulales > Pirellulaceae > Rubripirellula > Rubripirellula tenax. Next base: position 447,312 of record NZ_SJPW01000004.1, on the reverse strand, counting down.
CCCCTACGGAGGCGCAGTCGGGTACATCGATTACCGCGGCAACATGGATACTTGCATCGCGCTGCGAACCATGGTGATCAAAAACGACACCGTTTATGTTCAATCTGGATGCGGCGTCGTCGCAGACAGCAATCCCACGGCCGAATACGAAGAAACCGTCAACAAAGCCCGAGCCCTGATCACCGCCGTCGAAATGACGGTCGCACGCGTCAGCAAGTAGCCATCGCTGGGCGAGTGATGTTTACGACGCCGGGTCTGATCCACTTGTGTCGTAACGTCGGTTCCAGCCGCCGTTGACATTGATCGTTTGGCCGGTGACGAACGAGTTGGCGGGATCGGCCAAATAGCATACGGCCTTAGCAATGTCATCGGGCAATCCCCAGCGGTGCATCAGTGCTTGGCCTTTGGCGCGGCTGTCCCAATAGTCGCTTGTTGTTTCGCCCCATGACGTTTGGATCCATCCCGGCGCGACCGTGTTGACCCTGACGCGGGGTGCCATCGATTGGGCCAAACTTTTGGCAAACGCTGTGACGGCGGCTTTGACGGGACCAAACATTTGACCCGCATCGCCTTCCATGCCGGCCAAAGATTGGTCCCAGCCCAGGAAGACCATCGACGGAGGTGATGCAGTGTCTTGATCGGCGAGTCGCCGGGCCACCCGCCGCGACAAGTCGATCGTGCCGATCACGTCGACATCCACCAGGTGTTTCAGTTTACGATCGAAATCCCACTTGCCGGCTTCGCCGGTCAAGACGTCGGCGCCTGCGTTGTTGACCCACGTTTGAATCGGCCCCAGTTCGTCGAATGCGCGATCGACCAATTGGGACGGCTGTTCCGAATTGGCCAAGTCGGCGGGAATCAGCACCGCGTCGGCCCCGGCGTCCTGAATCTGTCGGGCTGTTTCTTGGGCACCCGCGATGTTTCGCCGATAGTGGACCCCGATTCGGCTGGCTCCCGCAGAGGCCAGCGCGATTGCGATCGCCTGGCCGATACCGCTGGAGGCACCGGTGATGACGGCAGTCGTCGAATCGAAATGGCTAGACACGGGCAAAACCTGCGACAGGGGAAGGAAGTCAGCCCCTAATCTAGCTTTGGTGTCGCGATCTCTAAAGGAGCGTGACATAGTAGGTTACGGCCGATCGGGTCGTTTTGACGCTTACCCTTGCTGTCTTCTCGCACCTGTGACTAATCTGCACGCTTGAAATGGTCGCGGTGAGTTCATTTCGGTGGCAATCTGGCCCGATTTGCCGCGCCCAGGCCGTTGCCGAGGTTTCCGCTTCGTGCGGTTTCGGTGAGAATAAGGTCGACACCATAGCCAAGCCAATTCGGGGCGAGCGAGCTTGCCCGATACGAGGGAATCACACCAACGATGTCTGAATCTGAAACTGTCGCAAAAGCCGAAGTCGCTCAAAATCTAGGCGAACTGCAACGAAATGCTGACGTCGATATCGATGCAGCAGAAACCCAGGAATGGCTCTCCTCGCTCGACTATGTCCTGCAAAGCAAGGGCCCTGAACGCGTCAAGTTTCTGATCGACCAACTCCGCGACCGCGCCGCCGAAGAGGGCGTGCCGCTTTCGTCCGACACCTCGACGCCCTACGTCAACACGATCGCGCCGCACGAGCAACCCGCGTACCCGGGAAACCGCGAAATTGAGCGTCGCATCAAGTCGATCATCCGCTGGAACGCGATGGCGATGGTCGTGCGAGCCAACAAACGCGGCGGTGGTGTCGGCGGTCACATCAGCACGTTCGCATCGAGCGCAACACTTTACGAAGTCGCGTTCAACCACTTCTTCAAAGGCCGCGGCGAAGACGGCTACTCGGGCGACTCGATCTATTTCCAAGGTCACGCGTCGCCGGGCATGTATTCGCGTGCCTATGTCGAAGGTCGACTGCCGGAACACAAGCTGGAAAACTTTCGTCGCGAACTGGCCGAAGGTGGCGGGCTTAGCAGTTATCCGCACCCTTGGTTGATGCCCGATTTTTGGGAATACCCGACCGTGTCGATGGGCTTGGGCCCGATCATGGCGATCTACCAAGCGCGGTTCAACGAATACATGAACGATCGCGGATTGAAGGACACCAAGGGCCAAAAGGTCTGGGCGTTCTTGGGCGACGGCGAATGTGACGAACCCGAAACGCTTGGTGCGATCGGATTGGCATCGCGAGAGAAACTCGACAACTTGATTTTTGTCGTCAATTGCAACCTGCAACGACTCGACGGGCCGGTCCGCGGCAACGGCAAGATCATTCAAGAATTGGAATCGATCTTCCACGGTGCTGGCTGGAACGTGATCAAGGTCATCTGGGGTAGCGAATGGGACGACCTGCTTGCTCGCGACAAGACAGGCTTGTTGGCGAAACGGATGAACGAAGTGGTCGACGGCCAATACCAAAAGTACACGTCGATGCCGGGCAGCTACGTCCGCGAACACTTCTTTGGCAAGTACCCCGAATTGCTGGAACTGGTGAAGCACCTGTCGGACGAAAAGATCGAAAAGATCCGTCGTGGCGGTCACGATCCCGAGAAGGTTTACGCGGCGTATAAGCGGGCAATGGATTTGAACAACGGCAAGCCGACCGTGATTCTTGCCAAGACGATCAAGGGATACGGTTTGGGCGAAGCCGGCGAAGGCCGCAATGTCGCTCACAACCAAAAGAAAATGAACGAAGCCGAGCTGTTGGAGTTCCGGACTCGTTTCGGTATTCCGATCAGCGACGCTGAAGTCGGCAGCGCACCGTTCTACAAGCCTTCGGAATCCAGCACCGAAATCAAGTATTTGAAAGAACGCCGCAAGACGCTCGGGGGATCGGTCCCCAGCCGTCCGACGGACCATCCGACCATGGAAGTTCCTTCGCTTGAGGATTTCCGCAAAGTCATCAGCAAGATGGAGAATAAGAGCATCTCGACCACGTTCGCATGCGTGCAAACGTTGATCGCGATGTGCCGTGACAAGAAGATCGGCAAAAACGTTGTGCCAATCGTGCCCGACGAATCGCGAACGTTTGGTATGGAAGGCATGTTCCGCCAGTTTGGGATTTACGCCCACGCGGGTCAGCTTTACGAGCCCGCCGACTCGGGAATCGTTTCTTACTACAAGGAAGCCCAGGACGGCCAGATTCTGGAAGAAGGCATCACCGAGTGCGGTTCGATCAGCAGCTTCAACGCCGCCGGAACGGCGTACAGTTGCCACGGCGTCAACATGATTCCGTTCTATATCTATTACAGCATGTTCGGTTTCCAGCGGATCGGCGACTCGATTTGGGCTGCCGCCGACATGCGTGCGAAGGGCTTCTTGGTCGGCGGGACGGCCGGCCGCACGACGCTCAACGGCGAAGGGCTGCAGCACCAAGACGGACACAGTTTGCTGAACGCGATCGCGTTCCCGACGGTTCGTGCTTACGATCCGGCATTCGCGTATGAAGTCGTTGTCATCGTGCAAGAGGGTTTGCAACGCATGTATGCCGACGGCGAACAGTGCATTTATTACATCACCGCCGAAAACGACGAATACTTGCACCCGGAAATGCCGGCCGGATGCGAAGAAGGCATCATCAAGGGCATCTACAAGTATAGGAGCCAGGATGTCGACGGCGCCAAGGCTCGCGTGCAACTGTTCGGCAGTGGTGCGATTCTGAATTCGGCCTTGAAAGCTCAGGAGATTCTGGCCGAAAAATACAACGTCGCCAGCGATGTGTGGAGTGTGACCAGTTACACGCAACTGCGACGTGAAGCTGGTGCGTGCGAACGATGGAATCGTTTGCATCCGACCGAAACGCCGCGACGAAGTTACTTGGAGGAAACGCTCGATGGCGTTGAAGGGCCGTTCATCTCGGCAAGCGACTATGTGCGAGCACTCGGCGAGCAGTTGACTCCGTTCATCCCGGGCGACTATTTCGTGCTGGGAACCGATGGCATGGGCCGCAGCGAAACTCGCGAAGCCCTTCGTCGCCACTTCGAAGTCGACGCCGAATCGATCGTGATCGCGACGCTTTACCGATTGGCGAAAGCCGGCACTTTCAAGATGACAGACGTTGCGCAGGCGATCAAAGATCTGGATTACGACTCCGAGAAAGTCGACCCGTATTTCGCCTAACGCACCGGCGCTCGATCGACTTCCCTAAAACCTAATTCCCAATACCTAACACCAATCTTCCTCCCATGACCGAAGTCAAACTTCCCGAACTCGGCGACGGCATCGAATCCGGCGACGTCCTCGAAATTTTCGTCTCCGTCGGCGACGTCATCAAAGAAGGCGATGACATCGTCGAGATGGAAACCGACAAGGCGACCGTTGCCGTTCCCGCTTCCCACGGCGGCAAAGTCACCAAGATCACGGTGAAAGAAGGCGAAACGGTGCCCATTGGTGGCGTGCTGATCGAAGTCGAAGCGGCTGCTGGTTCGGCGGCACCCCCGGCCGCGCCGTCGACGCCTGAACCTGCCAAGGCAGAGGCTCCCAAACCAGCACCGGCTCCCCAGCCGCCCAAGGCCGAGGCTCCCAAACCGGCGCCGACTCCCGCACCCGCACAGCAAGCTGCTCCGGCGCCACAAGCACCTCCGACACCCGCGCCCGAACACACCGAAGTCGTTTCGGCATCGGGCGCGATTCCGGCCGGTCCGGCCGTGCGACGATTTGCTCGTGAAGTCGGCGTGGACCTAGCCAACGTCCAAGGCTCGGGCGACGCGGGACGGATCAGCCGCGAAGATATCCTTGCCGTTGTTCGCGCCACTAGCCAATCGGCGAAAGCCGGCGCTGCCGCCCCAAAGTCGGCAGCACCTCGCACGGCAACGCCGGGGCTTCCCGGCACGGCCGAGAACGACGATTTCGGCCCGATTCGCGTTGAACGTATGAGCAAGATCCGCAAGACGATCTCGCGTCAAATGCACGCTTCGTGGTCGCAAGTTCCTCGCGTCACAAACTTCGACGACGCCGACATCACTGATCTGGAACGACTGCGTCAATCCAGCAAGGACGACTACGCCGCTCAGGGTCTGAAACTGACCACGATGCCGTTCTTGATCAAAGCCGTCGCAACGGCGCTGCGTCATCACCCGTCGATGAACGCCGTCATCGACGAAGCGAACGAGCAGATCATCTACAAAGACTATGTGAACATCGGAATCGCCGTGGATACCGATCGCGGTTTGGTCGTGCCGGTCATGTCGGACACCGATCGAATGGGCGTTCCGGCAATCACTCGCTCGCTTGCCGAAATGGCCGGCAAGGTCCGCGGCGGTAATTTCGGAATGAACGACTTGAAGGGCGGATCATTCACGATCAGCAACTTGGGTGCGATCGGCGGACAATACTCGACGCCGATCGTCAACGTTCCGGAAGTCGCGATCCTGTTGGTCGGACGTAGCCGCAAGTTGCCCGTTGTGATGCCCGATGATTCGATCAAGCCGCGTTTGATGATGCCGCTTAGCCTTTCCTACGACCACCGCTTGGTCGACGGAGGAACGGCGGCTCGTTTCTTGAACGACATCATCGGATACTTGGAAGCACCTAGCCGATTGCTGTTGGCGCTTTAGAGAAAGTTCTGCGGGAATGCCTTCCCGCGAATTCAACCGTTTGCCGCTTCGATGAATTCGAGCGGCTGAGTCTCGTTGACGTCGGCGACGCGAATCGCAAGCTCGCCCGCCAGGATCCGGCGGAACGTCTTTCCCACGATCTCGCCGCGCCAACCCTTCAACAGCGACGGTTCGGCGTCGTTGTCACGGCGGTCCAGCTCGTACCCGAGCAACTCGCGGACGTCATCGGCGTTGCCGACAATCGAGGGCGCCAATTTATGCTGGCGACTGATGCACGCGATCGATGTCGACAGAAACTGGCTCAGCATCGGCGAAACCGCCCGCCGTGTGCCTCGCGGTCGACGTGGCAAGTCAGCATCGGGTGTATCCAACGATCGCTGGACGGCGGCCGCGATGGCGTCGTATTGGTCATTGAACCCGCGTCGTTCCATGCCGCGAATGCCGCGAATCCGTTGCACGTCCGACGAACCCTTTCGTGCCAGTTCGACCAACAAGTCGTCTCGCAGGATTCGCTTCGGCAATCGATCAAGCTCTTTCGCGCGTTCTTCTCGCCACAGCCAAATCTGACGAACGGCTTCGAGTTGTCGCGGATTCAAGCCGGACGCCCCACTGACGCGACGCCAATTCTCGCGAGTCTCGCCGTCCATGACCTTCTGCTGAAAGATGCCGGTTTCTTCATCCAGCCAACCCGCACGATTCAGCTTTTTCGCCATCGACGAAAGCTGGTCGTGCATCTCGAACAGATCCGTGACGTCATGTAACGCATAGGTTATTTGGTCCGCCGTCAGCGGCCGGCGAACCCAATTCGTGCGAGTCTCGCCCTTGGGGAGCGTTTTCCCGACCAGCCGTTGGACCAGGGTCCCCAACGACGCGGGAAACTCAATACCGACAAAGCCGGCGGCAAGTTGCGTGTCGAAAAGGCCGGCGATCGGCTTTCCGGTAAATCGGAAACAGAATCGGGCTTCTTCTCGAGCCGCGTGGGCGATGACCGTTCGGCCGGGTTCGGTCAACAGATCCCAAAACGGCCGGGTATCTTCAACGGTCATCGGATCGATAATTGCTAAGCGATCACCTGCGACGACTTGAATCAAGCACAACAGCGGCCGGTAGGTGTCTTCCGAAACGAACTCCGTGTCGAAACCGATCCGATCGAATGCGGCGATCTCGTCACAGAACTGCTCGAGCTGGACGACCGTATTTATGGACTCGTATTTCAACGTTACGCTTGCTGGGTAAGGGATCGATCATGTTGGGAACTGCTCCGACTTTACCTGCCACCGTGGCACTCGCCTATCCACTTTGACATCAAATGCTTCGCGGCGGTCACCAAACATGACAAACCAGGGTACTTTTAGTGATCCAGCAGGCTTTAAGCCCCCCGTTGAATCTGTCTCACGGCAATGGTTGGTCAGTTTGCGAAGTCTCGATGAAGTTCGCATCGCGTTCGAGTATCCGATCGATATTTTGGATCTGAAGGAGCCACGCAACGGCCCGCTTGCGCCTTCACCCGTCGAATTGTGGCTCGAAACGGTCACGATCGTTGAAGCGATGATCCACGCAAAACCAAAGTTGTCTGCCGCATTGGGCGAACCCGACCAAGCCCGCAGGGTCGCCAGCCGATTGCCCGCCACCTTCGATTTTGCCAAGGCTGGACCGAGTGGATGCCACAGCCCTCAGCGATTGACCCAAATGTGGGAAGACGTTCGCGACCGTTTGCCGACGAAGGTCGAATTGGTCGCGGTCGCGTATGCCGATCACCATGCCGCCGAATCGATTGCCCCCGAATCTGTTTTTGAAACGGCGAAACGGGCCGGCTTGAATCGCTGTTTGATCGACACGTTCACCAAAGACGGGCGGTCGACGCTCGATCATTTATCGATCGATCGGTTGACCGAGATTTCGGCAATCGCCCGAGATTTTGGCCTTTGGTGGGCGCTCGCCGGATCGATCCGCCACGCCGACGTCGAGAAACTGAACCAATCCAATGTTCACCCCGACTGCATCGGTGTTCGCGGTGATGTCTGTTCCGGCGACCGAACCAGCAGCCTGTGCCGACAAAAGATGCAATGTTGGGCCGATACTTTCCGCTCATTCCTATAACCGGCTTACCGACGCGGCAACGGCGACGATCAACATTGCGACCACGATGGCGTCCGAGCGTTGGAAACGATGGCTCGTCGCACTAAGCCGAACGTAGTCAATCAACCGCCCCGTCGGGCACCCCATTCGGCAATACGCCATCGGAATGAACGACGATGCCGCCAGCGTCATCAGGGCGAAGGCAATTGAGCTCCAACCGGCGATGCGAAACAGATACGCGTGAAACGGTTCCCACGATGCTAGGTCGATCGATGGTGAAGCGATCAGTGCCAAGTAGCCGGCTACCAACGTCAACCCCGGTAACCGCCGCATCCATCGTGTAAGCCCAACCGGGAACGAAACGCGACGCCGTGACTTTGGCGTTGGCTTGACCAATTGCTGCAGCGCCCCATGCGGACACAGGTGGTTGCAGTAAGGATTCGCTTTGGTCAGCGGTGGAACCAAGAAAGCAACGACAACGATCGACGCCAGTCCCGGGGCCAACCGCCATGCAATCCCTTGAGCCGACCAACCGGCGATCAACGCCATGGAAATTAGATTCCCCGCCCAAAGTCCGATCACGATCAAGACCGAGAGCAACCAAACTTTCCGACCGACTGTCGATCGAAACCATTGCAGACGGCGAAACAGCGCCGCGGCCAAGATGGTGGCGATGGTGATCACGTCGGCGATTGTCCATCGCACCGCGACCGCGGTTGCGTCCGAACTTTCGTCAGCGCCTCGCTGTACTATTTCGTTCGCTGCCGCGACAACGGTGTCGGCGACGGCCAGGCTGGTCATGGTCGCGCCAGAGACTCCTTCGATGCCCTCGGCCATCGGATCCATCGTCGCCAGATCGTCGATCGTTCGGCCGGTGAACCGTTTCCAAAAACTGCGTTCGGTTCGGACATAGTCGACGTACGGTTCGTTATCGAACGACGTGCGGATTCCCATCGAAACGACTCGCTGATCGGCATCCAATGTCATCAACAGTTCTGTCGGTCCTTGATACCCGATGATGTTGTCGGTGTACGGTCCCGTGCGAACCAAGTCTTGTGAACTGTCCGAATCGTCCGACCACTTCGCCCGCTCGGCATCCGAAACGTCGTCAGGAAAAATCAACGAAGGCCGGTCGCCACCAATACGTTTGACAATCCCCTGGGCAAGCGCCATCGACGTCAGTGTCGCGCCCGAGACGCCATCGATACGATTCTCGCTGCCGCGGCCTCCCCAACCCCACCCAATAAACTGACGAAAAAAATCCGCCGAGGCGCGCACCGCATCGACATGCTCGGTCGTGTCGGCGCTGTGCAGCAACCCGACCGCTGTGATCTGCAAGTCGGCGTCGAACACCATCATCGCCTCGGTCGGCCCGCGGTATCCGACGATCTTTTTGGCGGCCGGTAGTGTCCGCGCCAGCGACCCGTGACTCGCGCCAGACCCATCTTTCAACTGCCACATTCCGTTCGCATCGACGTCACCGACCAAGATCCCCGCATCACCCAGCATCGCCCGGATTTCGGCCAGGCGTGGCGGGTCGGTAGCGTCAATCGGTTTTGATGCCGGCGAGGGAATCAGCCACAGCAGCGCCACCACCGATGCCAACCGAACCGGGTGCGTGAATCGTCTCCATCGCTGGTTTGACGCAGAGGCCGATTTCACTTTGCCTCGACTGACTTCTTGGACGACTTCTCAACCGACATCTCGACCAGCGAAATCGCGTCGATGTGAACGGTTCCATTGGCAGTCTTGCAGTCCACGAGCACCTGGACGGGCACCCCAACTCGCGCGCTGATCGTACCTACGACCGTCCAATCCGCTTCGCGCGGCGTTTGTTGATCCAGTTCGTACGTTCGCTTCCAATCACCTTGGGTCACGGTGATTTTCGTATTCGACGAACGGTTGGCGTGCGCTTTGGTGAAGTATCGCAGTTCGTAATTTCCGGTCTTCGGCGGCGGAAGCGTGAACTCGGCGGTCGCATCCGATTTGCCCGATGCATAACGATAGCCGTCGCCGACATATCCTTTCAGTCCGGTGCCATCGGTCCATTTTCCCGTTAACACCGCGCGGGAATCATCGACAACCGTGCCTTCTAGCTTTGCCGGATTGTGTCCCGTGGGCGGACCGTTCGGACCAGCCAAGGGCAACGCATCATCGGGAATCATAATTTCATCGGACGGGGTGCTGCGACGCGCCTTACCGGGCAACTCCAACAACGCAAGCAGATCGCCCAAGTGTTTTTCGTAAACGTCGCGCGGCGAGCAATCGTTCAACGCACAAAGCGACGCGGCCTTGCCGACGACTTCGCCCATCATGCCGCATGTCTTCATCACGCGAACGGTACCCAGCGCTTGGTGCGTGACGCTGATGTCGCGACCGGCCATGAACAAGTTGTCGATGTTGCGGCTGTAGAAACATCGATAGGGAACCGGATACCCATACGATTTATCCACGCGGCGATCGTGAACGGCAACCGAGATGAACGGATTGTCCGGAAACTTGTCTGCGTACTCCTTCTTCGGATAGTGCAGATCGATCGACCAAGTGCTGGGCACACACCCGTCGGGAAAATCTCTCTTGCTGACAATGTCTTCTTCGGTAAGCACTACGTCACCCATCAGTCGCCGACTCTCGCGAGGCCCACCGACGAAAGCGACCCAAGTCAGGACCGCGGACTTGTGATCTTCGGCCCCATCGCCGTTCTTCATCGCGTTGAATGCACCGTACACGGCTCGTAAATTCCAATCGCGGATGGCTTCGGCGCCACCGATTGCGTCTTTGTCAAAACCACTCTCCCAAAACCATTGGCCGTGGTGGTCGCGGGGGTAGGGGAAGTCTTCCATGTTCAAGTCGAGCGCCCATGGTGTCTCGGGAAACGATGTTGGTGAATCCAATTCGTCCCAAGCCCACATATTGCTCATGCCCATCCGTCCCGCATCCGTCATGTCCAGATCAGCCTTCGCCCAATGGCCGACCCATCCGTGTCCGGTGCAGTCGACGAAGTAATCGCCAATGATTTTGACTTCACCGCCGCTGCGCGTATCCATCGCGGAAACCGCAACGATTTTCGAGCCATCCATTTCCACGGCCGTTGCATGGTGGTTGAGCAGAAGGTCGATGTTCGGCTCGGCGCGAACCACTTGCTCCTTCAACGCATCGCCAAATTCTTCGTACGTGCCCGGTGACTTTGATGCTTTGTCGGCGAACTCTTCGATGATCTCGCCGATGCGCGGATACTTGCCGCGACGAATGTTGCCCATCGCCCAGACTCGCACTTCGCTGGACCCATTGCCGCCAAGTACGGGGCGATCTTGAACGAGAGCCACGCGGCAACCCATGCGGGCCGCCGAAATGGCCGAACCCATGCCCGCATATCCGCCGCCGATGACGACCAGGTCATAAGGGCCTTTGGTTTGCGGTTCTTTTGGAAGATGGAGTTGCTCGCGCCGCCATGCCGCCAATTCCACTTCATCGGTCGGCGGCTTGCCGTCCGCGTCCGTCGTCAGGTAAATGCAATCGCACCTTCCGTCAAAGCCCGTCAAGTCGTGCAGTTCCAATTCGACTTGGCCGGCCCGTAGCGACACTTCGCCACCGTTCTGCCATGACCAACTTGCACCTTCGGTGCCGAGCGTGTTTTCGAGCGGTTTGCCGTTGATGAGCAACTTGAACTGGCCCGGCGACGGTTTTGCCCCCCATCGGGCTACCCAGTCGATCGTGCGAACCCAAACGTGATAAGTACCATTTTCTGGCACGGATGCCGTCGTCGACGCATCGGCAATCGGGTTGCCCAATCCGTGTGCAATCAGATAAGGCGATCCCATTTGTTGGATGAACTGAGTGTCCAAATTCCACCCGCCGTGATCATCAAAACTTTCTGCTTCGACAAACACTTCCGCGGCCGGTGATGCCGCTACCGCGGCGAACATGACAACGAAGAGACTGAAAAACCGAAACATATCAGCGACCATTGCAAAGGTGGTTATCGAATTGGGTAGCCAAGTCGCGTCAAACAACGCTCTGTGGCGGAAACCGGCTCCGATTGTAGCCAGAATCCATCGCTGGAATTGCCCGCTGAGTCCCTGGACGGTTGAATTACCGTAGTGGCGGGCGACCGTGGTACGCCCTGATCGAATTGATCAGCGTGATCGCGGGCGGATGCGACTTCAAGAGGTTGACGATGCTGGTCGTCGATACCGACCATTCCTTCGATACCGCGCTGGGTTGTCCTCCGGCCGCGTGCAAGTCATCGATTAACAACGACATCACGGCCGGCCGATAGGGGTGCGAGTCACGAAATTTCAGCGGGTGGCCACGGTACGTTGCCCTCAGCTCTTTCGCCATTCCGGTCGGTTGGGCATCCCAAATCGAAGCACCGCGCAGCTCCATCGCCAACCGAAAACGCAGTCGCGACAGTGCCACGGAACGATTGTCGGCTTGGCTTCTGCGTTCGGTCGCTTCGGCCGTGATATCGGTAGGTTCGTGATGCAAGAACACACCCGAACTCGTCTTGTTGCGATGCTGACCGCCCGGACCGCCGCGACGCTGGAAACGCAAGTCGCATTGCCCCAACAACGTTGCATCATCCAACAACGCGGGATGGTTTGGGTCAACGGAGCGGAGCGGCATCCGTTGGTCCGGTGAAGCAATCGAAGGTTCCGGTTTGGAACCCTTCGGGTCGTCGGATCGACTATTCACCGAACCATTCTTTGCATCCTGACCAGACGGACGAAGCCATGGTTCGATTAGGCAATCGAACCGTTGCCCGACATTGGGCGCCCAAGACCGACAACACGTCGGTCGGTGGAAATCGCTCTAGCGGACATAGTACCTCATATCCGGCTCGCTGTATCAACGAACGTGAATCCGACTGGATAGGCGAAACACTTTCGACGACCGACTCAAAGACTTGTCCGGGCATGGCGGAAACCGCTATCCGCACTGGTGATCCGAGTCGAATTTGATTCCGGTCGCGTGCGTCCACCGCAAGCACGGCATGCAGCAACCCATCCGTCGAAATTCGACACCACGCCTGCTGGGAACTCGCAAACGTTCCACGACGATCGGCTGGCGTCGTGATGCCGCCCTGCGATGGGGTAGATAGCGTTGATTTCGGTGGCAAGACCACACCGTTGACCTTGGCTCGCAATTCCAGCGTGGCGGCGCGATCGTTCAGTGATGCTAAACGCGTTTGAAGCCCTTGGCGTCCAGCTTCGAACGTTTCCCAATCGCCTGCTTCGTCGCCGCGATCCATCGTTACCCGCCGCGACAACTGGCTTCGCAATCGCGCGACGCTTAGGCGTCCCGCCACCTTTGTCATTTCGATTTCATTCGCTTCGTCACGCAGTCGAACGATCGTTTCCCCAGCCTTGACGTATTGGCCCCAGGTCACCGGAACTAGATCGACCAACGCGTCATGAGGCAAATAAACCGTGTCGGCGAGTGCTGCGTCAAGCGTGCCCCTGGCCGTCTGGTATCGAGGCAGCGGAATCAAGAACACGGCGATTCCAATCAACAGCGCAGTCGCACCAAGCATCGCCCGGCGGATTCCTGACACTCCCGACCAATCGCCCTTCCCGCCCATTGCCATCGCCATCGATCGAAGCTGTTTAAAAACCAACGCTATCGCGACCACGGCCATCAAAACAATGATCGCGGATTCCAAATGTAGGTACTCGGCCGCGATCAACAGCATCGCTGCAATTGCAAACAACACAACGCACCGATAGATCGTCGATGCAACATGATAGGCAGCCAGTAAGACCGATCGTATCGTCGGCGTTACTCGCGACGCGAAACCCCGGCCCGCGATTCGTGCAGTCACAATTCCGCGAAAGGCCGATCGTGATTCGCTTCGCAGGTGAACGCTGCCCACCAAATCGGACAACACAAAGTAACCGTCGTATCGCATCAATGGATTGGCGTTAAAAACCAATGTGCTGATCCCACACACCAACATCAAGTGAAATGCATGCCAAGCTGTACTCGGATTCCGTGAACCGATCCAAACGAACGTTGCAATCGTAGCAATGATCCACTCGACATAGATGCCCGCCAACATGACGGACATCCGCCGCCATGGCGACGGTTCACGTACCGAATCCGATACGTCGCAATAGGGACATGGCATCCCGCATAGCATCAGCACACCGCATTCACCGGCTTGATATCCGATGCGTCGGCACATGATCGCGTGCGCTAATTCGTGTACCGCTTTGGTGACCACAAACCAGAACGCCAAAACAAGTGGATGTGTTTGCGATAAGAATGCGCCCAACGAACTTGCCGATGCTGCGACTTGCGAACTACGTCCGATCACCATCAATAGTGCCGCGGTGATTGCTAGACACCATCCCCAAACGGCAAGGCGACCAAACACCCATCCCGTCCACGGTGCAAGCCGATTCGCAATTGCGTCGAGCGATCCCAGTGGAATGCGAACGGCAAGTGGCGAGAACGGGGTTCGTTGCGTCTGCCTGCGTTGTCGAGTCCATCCAGCACTGCGAGCCTGCTGCCACTGTAGGGCAGTCGCATCGCCTTGCTGGAGCGATTGCCAGAGTTCGTTCGACACGCGGGTTATTCGTCCGGCGATCGCGTCAACCACCATCCACATGCCGCTTCGCGATGACGAGACGGGAACAGCCGTCAAGTCGGCGCGTAAGTCGCGCATCGAGGGGCGGGACGACGAAACAGTATGATCGTTCATGCAAGCGGTTCTCACCGAACGGTTGACCGGGGCGTTTGGTGTGTCACCGATGTCGGCGTATAGATCGTCATTCGGACATCCGTGCCCGGCAACAACAGCCATCCACCTGATGCGTCGTCTCGTTTTTGATTGATGATCTCGGCGTGCAGGCGGAACACTCTGTTGGGCAGCAACTGTGGGTCGACCGACAGAACGCTACCTCGCAAGGAAACCAATTCGCCGGTTGCCGCATCGTTCCAGCGGACACTGACAGGCAATCCCTTGCATTGTCCCGGTGCGATTTGCTGACTGTCGACCAAGGCATGAATGTGAAGCCGATCGACTTGGCCGACCGTTGCAATCGTTTCGCCTTTCGCGACCCACTCGCCCGCGGAATGAAAAAGACTCAATACGATGCCGCTGATGGGACTATCGGCGTGTAGGTTGCGGAGCTGTTCGTCGATCAACGACAAATCGGTTTGGCGAAGTTCGCTTTCCGTTTGAGCCTGTTGCTTTCGCTTTTCTGCCTGCGATATTTCGAGCTTTGCGCGTTCAACAGCCAATCGTAAGCGACGAATCTGGGTCAGCGGAATCGCACCTCGCACGTCGTTCTGTATCGATCGACTGGTTTCCAGTTCGGCTTCCGCTTCCTGCATCGCGACTTCGGCATAACGAATTTCGACATCGTCAACGGCAATCGACTTCGCCAATTCCAATCGACGTGAAGCAGCTTGCCGAAGAATCAACATCGATCGATCGTCAAGAGACGCGATGGGAGCGCCCGCGTCGATCGCGTCGTTCAGTTTCACATTCATTCGGGCAACCGAACCGGTTTCGAGCGCAGGAACATTTACCTCGCTTGCAAACCGTACAACGCATTCGTCGACATTGATTTGTGCCTCACCGCCGGACGCGATGGTTGACGTCGCCAGTGTGATTCCGACAAATAGTCTGCGGATAGTCCACATCATGCCGCATCTCCCGTGTTTGTTCGATGACCGAAAAAGTAAAGCGATGCGGTGCTTCTAATCGAATGAATCAAGTCTTGAAACATCACGTAGACTATGGGTCGATAGCCACACTTGAACATGACTCGCGCGGGTGCGCCGGCGACGTCACCGCAAGTCGTCTGGTTTCGGATTTCGTCGCTGGCAACGTCTTCCAAACGCAGCATTGCTGCCGTAGCGGGCAGCGGATCATTCTCTGCGACAACGGATGGTCCCAACTGTATCAGCGATGCGGCGATCACATGCCCGGGATCGGAGTCGAACGAGACATGGGCACGGTCGATGGCGGATGAATTTTCGAGCAAGGGTTTCAGTTGGGCGATTCGGTTCTGGGGTACGCGTGCTTCGACGATCCATCCCGAATCGGCGGCAATCACGCGCATCAACCCGTCTCCACGATTGACGGGGCGAGATTGTAATCGCGATTCGACCTGCCAAGCGTCGACGATTCCGTCGCGATCGGCATGAACCGCCAACGACTCCCTCGTCCGCCGAAGTGCATCGCGCTGGTCCGTTATCGATTGAATTTCGCCGCTGACGATCAGGCGTTCGTTCTGAATACTTTGCGCCCGATCTTGTCCCGACACGGATACTTTCATCATCGCGTCGTTCAAACGATTTCGTTTTTCGCTTAACACAGCCAGATTTCCATCGAGTGCCAGGATCTGGTCATCGAGTGATGGGTCCGACATCGTCAATAGCACTTGCCCCCGCTTCACCGCTTGACCATGGGCAACGGCAATGGACTGGACAACCGCGTCGCGCGTCGCACAAACCATTTGCGAATCGGCCGGACGCACGATTGCCGGTGCATCGACGACTAGGGGCACCGGGATCGCCGCCACGGTCGCAAGTACTAAACAAACGCCACCGACCTTGAATGCGCGTCGGACCGATGTTGATGTCCGATCCGCCGAAATGAACTTTGGAAGCCATCGTGAACTCGACTGTTCCGTTCGCACCACGTTCTGCATAGCTAAATCACAGTGTGTGGCAAAACGCGTGACCGAGTCGCGAATCGCGTCGACGTCCAAAGACTCTTTCTTCGTTTGTGATAGGCCGACGATGCGGTACTTGCCGGTGTGGTCATCGGGTTGGCCGGCGACAACGCGAACCACAATTGAGTTTGATTCGACGTTCTGTTTTTGTGGCGGTTGGGATCCTGCATCAAACCAACGGCTACCATCTGCATCGACGGGCGTCGTCGCAGCGCGGCGCACCTGGTCCGCTGCGCTGGATCGCTGATCGATGGATGGAACGTGGCTAACAGCAATCAAGCTCGGACTTCGTTTCGGCGAAGGTCCATCCAGGCGGACGATTCCGACCCGATCAAACCCGAAGACATCGACGGCCGAATCGGCAATGAATTCCGCCAATTCTTCGGCGCCCGTGAGCGCGTGCATCTTGGATGTTGCTTCGTCGACTTGTGTTGCCAACCGCTGTCGAGCCAACAGCGAGCGAAGCTGTTCAGCTCGCAAGTACTCGCCCGCCAAGTCGGCCATTTGGACGACGAATCTCAAGTAGCCTCTTTGGGTCGCGACGCCGCCGCCAGGTTCCAAGAACACTTGGAACAGGTAGTCAGCGTCCGATTGCGAAGCGTCGCAGTGAATGGGGACCAGCGCAGTCGGCACGTCGGCGGGATTCGATGGAAAATCGGGATCCGAGGCGCCCGGGGTGGACGGAACAACCGCGGGGGCACCGCTTCGGCCGATCTCGACGAGCAACCTTTCGTGCGCCGGTCGGGACGCAGTCGGTAAGGTTTGATCCGTGACGCGGCCGAGTCGATGAACGCAGCGGTACGCCAGTGAATCAGTGTGTTCGCTTCGACGCCAAAACACGACGCCCTCGGCGGCCATCGCTCGCAGCGTTCGGTCGGCCAATAGCGAGAAAAATTCGGTTGATGATCGATTGCTACGAACGGCATTTGCGACTTCCCGAACGATCTCGGCGATTTCGCGACGCGTATCAACCACGACGTCATTCCCAGTCGACGGAGGTGCCGACGACGGTTGGAAGACAAACGGCTGGTTCGCGGTCGCCGAACTCACAGAAATGACATGACCTTGGCCACGAAGGCCGAAGTGGGAAATCAAGATAGTGCGACGGAAAATCCACCGCTTGCTTGAAAGCCATATCAAATCGGAACACCCGGCGGCAATGTCGTTTCGCGGATCAAGCCACCCACTAGGAGGGAAGGGAGTCGCGGCGCACCGGCCTGTGGCCGGCTATTCTTGCTCGCATCTGTTTGTCAGCGCCCCAATTCCCTCGATTTCGACGCTACAAACGTCGCCGTTCTTCAGGAAGACTGGCGGATTGCGTGCGGCCCCGACGCCGGGCGGTGTCCCGGTGAAGATCAAGTCGCCGGGCTTGAGCGTCACAATGTTTGACAAGTGAGCGACCAAGGTCGGGATATCGAAAATCAGTTGCGCCGTCGTACTGTTTTGTACGGTTTCATCATTCAGCTTCATTCGCACGTTGACGTTCGACGCATCCGGCAATTCGGCACAGGTAACGACGCACGGCCCCACCGGCCCAAACGTGTCGAACGTTTTCCCCAGCAACCATTGGCCACCGGGGCGACCCTTTTGCCAATCGCGTGCCGAAACGTCATGGCCACACGAATATCCGTAGACGTAATCCATCGCGTTGGCGCCCGAGACATGCTTGGCCGTCTTTCCGATCACCACAACCAATTCAGCTTCGTAGTCGACTTGCGCCGAAACCTTGGGCAACCGAATCGTGTCGCCGTGTCCGACCAATGCCGTATTGAACTTGCTGAAGACGACGGGCTCGGAGGGAATTTCGGAACCGGTTTCGATCGCATGGTCGCGGTAGTTCAAGCCGATGCAGATCACTTTTTCGGGTGTCGGAGTAGGCGGTAGCAAATTCGGTGGCGCGTTGCGCCATGTTTCATCAGAGCTGTAGGCGGGAACACGCGGTTCAAAAAAATTGCCGTCGTTCAGGTGCGGCAGCGGACAGATTTTTCCTTCGCTGAAAGTCGCATACTCGATCTTGCCATCTTCAGTAAGGTATCGGCAGGTAGGCATCGTGGCCGCTCGTGGTGGGAGGAGGGAGTGATATTGGTGCGTTAGACCTGCGAGCTTTCGCGGACCAACTGTTGATCGACTTCGTTGCTGACGATGACGCCGTAGTTGATAGCGCCTAACCAACCGCTCATGATGATTCCGACGCTGCCGGCGTGGTACATACCACCGACTTGCGAAGGGAGTTCACGGCTAACGCCGAGCCCTTCGAATTTTGTTCCGAAGCTGGCACCCGATTCGTGAAGCGTGTAGTGATGGAACGTACGTGGCGTCGCAGCCTCGGCGCGATCGATTTTGTCGCGGACACCGGGGATGTATTTTTCGAGCGCGTCGATCGTGGTTTCAACCAAGTCCGCCTTGCTGGCTTCGTAATCAGCCTCGTTCAAATCGGACCAATCGGACCAATTCGCATTCGTGCTGCTGACGATAGCGTAACGTTCTTTTTTGGTCGGGCGCGTGCGTGGGTAATAGAAGCTGAACGTGCGACTGGTGATATCGCGGCTAAGCAGCAAGTCGGTGCGGAACTCTTTCGACGTGCTCGTGAAAAACAAATCGCCGCTCGATTCATCGATCTCCTCGCCCGGTTTCAACGCCATATAGACTTGCGTGCTGCTGTTGTTCAGCCGTACCGCCTGCGTCTTTTCGACGAACGATTTATCGAGTACGTCCGCGCCGATCATTTTCAGCACGGTCGTCCGCAGGTTCGCGTTGCTGACCACGGCGCGGCACTTGATCTTTCGACCCTGGGTTTCCACCGCGGCGACGTGACCGTCTTTCAAATGAATGCGATCGACGGGGCAATTGATGCGAATGTCGACGTTGTTGGAGGTCAGTTCTTTCTTCATCCGCGCGACCAAGTCTTCGGTGCCGCCTTCATAGATGAAGACGCCCTTGCTCATGAAGTTGCTGAACACGATCCCGTAGGTGATGGCCGGGTCTTCCAGTGTCGATCCGTTGGCGTACGTGATCGGTTCCATCAGCAAACGGACAACGTCATCGCGACCGGGAAAAAAGCGATCGAATAATTGCCGCGTTGTCAGTTCTTGGTCGTCATAAAAGTTCATTCCTCGCGCGGTATCAAAAAAATCGCTTACCGTTTGATGTTCGATTCCGAACTTTGAAGTCAACAGCTTGGTGAAGTCTTCGCGGTTGAACGTCGTTGTCAACGAGAACTGGGGATTGTCGAATCGAATGTTGGTTAGTTGGACGATTCGATCGGCGATGTCTTTGCTCCAGTAGCGCCGACACGACTTGATCATCCCGTGGGGGAAACCGTGAAGCGAAATGTCGAACGTGTGGCCACCGGGACGAAGGAACCACGTCGCCAGCCCGCCAAGCTTGTAGTGTTGTTCGAGCAGCAGGACGCGATGACCGGCCCGGCCCAGAATGTTCGCCGACGTCATCCCGGCAAGTCCGCTGCCGATCACGACGACGTCATACTCGTCGGCGGCACCCTTCAAAAAATCGCGTGGCATAGAAACTCAAGTCAAAAATGGGTCAAGGCGAAGGGCCAAGCTTACAACGGTCCGGTGTCGGGTTGAAGCTCGGCGAAGATTCCAAGCTGGTCCGCATCCGGTGGCCTATCACCGTATAACAACAAGCTGCCCTCGCCGACCAGCCAACGTTCGTCCAGCACGCGAATCGATTCAGATATTGCGGCGGCGAACGTTTCGCCGCGGGGAATCCCGGTGCTGAGGACTTCGTGCGAGCCACGAAAAACGGGAACTTGGTCGGGTGGCAGTGTCGTCGCCATCCGTCGGGTGCCGGACGAAGTGCCAACGATCGTCGAAATTTTCCAACGTCCGTCGCGGGGGTCTTCCATGATTCGAACCGTCACCAGCGATTCGCCTGCGACAATGGGGACGGCACTGAACCACATGGGCGACGATTCTCCCGCTGGCCAAATTGAGCTGTAGGCGAGTCGGAATTTCGTTTTGGCCTCGGGCACCCTCACGCGGACCCGATAGGTCAACGGCTGGTCGCTGGGGGCTCGCGAAGCCGCGATTTGGTCCGCATCGGTGGGGGTCAGGTAGCCGACTTCGTTTCTCAACAGGTCGCGCTCTCGCTCGGCCGATCTCAAGCGTTTCGTCGCGGTGATCAGTCCGGCCACCAGCACTGCAATCGTGACCAAGCCCAGCGTTTCGCGAAGGCTGAATTGAAAGCCTCGATCGGACGGGGGCGAGTCGGTGTGGGTCATGTCAGAGCGAATCATTTTTTACAGGCATATTTACAAGCACGAAACGCAAGCGAGTGAATTCCTGAAATGGCCGTAAAATCACTCGCATGCGAGTCGTGCTTGTATTTTTCGGCTCAATTCATTTTGAAAAAGTGAAGCGCCCTGATGGGTCATGTGCGGATTGTATCGCAGGGGGAATATTTGGGTTAGGATTGACTGAATGTCGGCCCATGATTCATCCAAGTTCAAAATCGGGTTATCGGGATGCGTTTCTGGCATGACGATCACGCTCCTAGATCAGCCTGAAACGCTCTTCGCTTCTCCTTCCAATCCCTTCAATCAATCCTTTGCAAGACATCAGCATCCTGTGGGACGGTGGTCACCTGATCGCCGTCGATAAACCGCCTGGCCTTTCGACTCAGGCGCCTCCTGGCGGCGAGAGCTTGGAGAGCCAACTTAAAATCCAGCTCGCCGATCGCAGCGACTATTTCGCGATTGTCCACCGGCTGGATCGACACGTCGGCGGCGTTGTCCTGATCGCGCTTCGCAAGAAAGAGGCTCGGTTGTTATCGGACCAATTCTCAAGCCGCAAAGTCATCAAGCAGTACGCCGCCATCGTGGCTGGAAAAATCGAATCCGGCGGCTCAGACGAAGACATCGTTTGGACCGACTCCATTCGAAAACTGCCTGATCAACCGAAGGCCGAGGTTTGTTCCGCTGGTGACTTGGACGCCAAGGAAGCCGAAACTCGCATCGAAGTCGTTGGATATGACGCGGCGAAGGACCAAACCTTGTTGCGGATGTATCCGTACACCGGCCGGATGCACCAGCTAAGGATTCAAGCGGCCCACCGGGGCCATCCGATCGTCGGTGACGATTTGTACGGCGGTCCCACCTCGGAGAGTTTGATGTTGAGAGCCGAATCGATCGTGTTTCACGATCCCAAGAACGGAAAGCTGAAAACCGTTCGCGGTCCCGCGTTGCCCTCGACCGACGTCTTCGGTTAGTCACAGTGGCACGGCGTGCCTTCGCCGTGAATCGAACATCCCACAGCACCAGCCGTGCTATTTTTTCGAGCTCCACCATGTTACGCGTCGGCGCAGTTTCCTACCTGAACACCAAACCGTTGATTCACACGCTTGCCAGCCAGTTGGGCTCGCGAGGGTCGCTGACGCTGGATTTGCCCAGTCGCTTGGCGGCTGATTTAGCAGCGGGAAGGCTTGATGTCGCGCTGATCCCATCGGTCGAGTATTTCCGCGGGCATGACTATTCGATCGTTTCCGATGCCGCGATCGGTTGCCGCGGACCGGTTTGGAGCGTTCGTTTGCTCAGCCGGGTGCCGGTGGCCAAAATCCGCACTCTAGCGCTTGATGAAGGCAGCCGCACCAGCGCCGCGATGGTGCAGGTGTTGCTCGCCGAAATGTACGGACTGCGCCCCGACACTGTCCCGATGGGGATCGATCAATCGGCGGAAGAGGTCGATGCGGATGCCATCTTGCTGATCGGCGACCGGGCGATGCATCCGGCTCGCGGCGTCTATCAAGAAATTTGGGACTTGGGTGATCGTTGGTGTCGTTGGACCGAATTGCCGTTCGTCTTCGCGATGTGGGTGGCCCGACCGGGCGTTGATGTTTCCGGCCTAGCCGAAATATTGGAAGCGAGCCGAGATTCGGGAATCAAGCACCTTGAATCGATCGCCGCCGCCAATGCGGCGACCCACGGGCTGACCAAAGAAGACTTGCATCGTTATTTCGCAGAGAACTTGTATTTCCGGCTTGGTACGGGCGAGCGACATGGACTCGAATCGTTTCGCACGCGAGCAACCGCGATCGGATTGATTCCCGATAAAAATTTGACTTCTTCGACGTGATTCCTATGACCGCAAAAGATACATCGATTCGGCCCATTTTGGACAAAGCCATCGCGGGCGAACGCATTTCGGCCGACGAAGGTTTGAAGCTATTGCAAAGCCACGATTTGGCCGCGATCGGATCTGCGGCTGACCAGGTTTCGCGGCGGATGCACCCCGAACCGTATCGCACGTACAACGTCGATCGGAACATCAACTACACCAACATCTGCACCGCGGTTTGCCATTTTTGTGCGTTCTATCGTGGTCCCAAAAGCGACGAAGGCTACGTGCTGCCGCGTGAGGAACTGCTCAAGAAAGTCGAAGAAACGGTTGCCGTTGGTGGGAACCAAATCTTGATGCAAGGCGGACTGCATCCGAAATTCAAACTCGACTGGTACGAAGAACTGTTGCGTGACATCAAGTCGTCGTTCCCCGACGTGAATGTTCACGGTTTCAGCCCGCCCGAACTGCATCACTTCACCAAGGTCAACAACCTATCGATTGAAGAAGTTTTGACGCGTTTGAAAGCGGCCGGTTTGGGCAGCATCCCAGGTGGCGGCGCCGAGATTTTGGTGGACCGCGTCCGCAACGAACTGACTCGCGGCAAAGTTATGTCGGACGACTGGCTCAACGTCATGCGGGTGTGGCACAAGTTGGGCGGCATCAGCACTGCGACGATGATGTTCGGTCATGTCGAAACGTTGGCCGAACGAATCGAGCATCTCCAGAGAGTTCGCGATCTTCAAGACGAGACCGGTGGTTTCACCGCGTTCATCTGCTGGACATTCCAGCCCGACAACACCGACCTTTCGCATGTGCCGGCCGTCGGGTCGTTCGAGTACTTGAAGACACAAGCGGTTTCGAGACTCTATTTGGACAACGTCCCCAGCATCCAAAGCAGTTGGGTAACACAGGGGTTGAAGATCGGCCAATTGGCGATGCTCTTCGGCGCTAACGATATGGGTAGTTTGATGATCGAAGAAAACGTTGTCGCCGAAGCAGGGACGGTCCACTATTTGTCGCTCCAGCAGATTCGCGATGCGATCGAAGAGCTTGGTTTTGAAGCTCGCCAGCGAGACGTTTTCTACCAACTCGTTTCGCCCGAACTGGAACGCAAGGCCATCGAAGCGTGTCACAATCCGCCTCAGGAGTTGGTGCAACTTTCGGTCTAGTCGTTCGCTATATTGGATGCTTCTTGTCGACTTTCACTCGCCCGGATCTGTCCATCATGAAACGCATTTGTTTGTTGTTGGTTGTTTTCTCGCTTGGTTGTCTGCCCGCGTCCAAACCTCCCGTCGTCGAAGGCCCCATCGATACCTCGACCGCATCGCAATTGCAGGCGACCATTCGCGCCAAGCACGGTTCGAATTATTCGATCGAGCATCAACTGGGGGACAAGACGTTTTCGGCCAATTGGGAGCTGGGCAACGCTTTGAAGAAGTCAGCCCAGTTGCAGATCAAACCGCCCGGCGATTGGACCGAAATCGAACTCTATCAAGCGCTCGAAGTGGTGCTTAGTGATCACGAGAGCAATCCGTGGTACAGCAATATCGACCACACGGTGTTGCGACTGATGCGAGAATCGTTGCAGAGCGGCACGGGCGAATTGGCGAGTGATTTCGTTGCCGAAACGCCCTACGATGTTAACGCGAAAGTCAAAAAGAACGGCAACGAGTGGTTCTTGCAAATCAAGACACAGATTCTGGACGAAGACGGTAACGCGTTGGGTTTCTAGCCAAACGTCACCATCGCATCACCCGATCTCGCCGCGGTCGCCTGTCGTCCCGGCGGCGATGTCGGCGGCAAAGCACTCGATCAGCGTCGCTTGGTTGGCACTGCGATCCACCTCGCGCAGCGCTCGAACACAGCGGTCCAGGCGGTTCAGCGTGATGGGTGCTACCGAGTCGCGAAGTGCATCGGCTCGCATTTGCCGCCGATAGTGCTGGACGGACATCGAAAATACATCACGCATCGCGCCCCGCCGTTTGGTCGCGTCTTTGCCCGCGGCATCGACGTGCGTCGAGATGATTCGTGACAGCCCGACCGGGTCCGGGTAATCGGCATCCAGTTGGGCGGTCAGCGCGCCGCGAAGTTTGTCAGACTCGCCGCTGAGGAGTCTCAACGCGACTTCAATGTCGCCACCGGCAATGTCGATGGCCGAGGCAATGCTTTCGTCGGACGCTTCAACGCCGTGAATGTCACGCACCAATCGCGCGGCGTCTTCGTTGGACAGTGGACCGAGTCGCAAGATTTGGCATCGCGACCGAATGGTTGGCAATTGACGCTGTTCGCTGGTGCCGATCAGCAGGACGATGGCTGCCGAAGGCGGTTCTTCCAAAGTCTTCAGCAGGCAGTTCGCGCCTTCCTCGTTCAAAAAATCGGCGTCTTCTAGGATCGCGACTTTTCGATTGCCGACGCTGGGACGCAAGCGGATGTCGCGACAAAAACCTTCCTGCATCCGAGCCTCGCGTGAACCGATCAGCAACTCCACGGGGATCAGACTCTTGTCATCCGGTTTGCGAACACGAACGACGTCGGGATGCGTGCCGGCTTCGACCTGTAAACAAGACGGGCACGTTCCACAGGGGGTCATTTGGTCCGGTTTCGAAACCTGACAAAGGAGCGTCCGTGCCAACACGTTGGCGAGCGTCCGCTTGCCGATTCCCGGCGAACCGACCAACAGAAAACTGCCTCCGAGTCGATTCTGTCCGATCGCAGCGGCGAACCATCGCTGCGCTTTTTCGTGACCGATCAAAGTCGACCAATTTGTCATCACCGCAGTCATGACGGGTCTTGTACGACCGGACTGGACGATGCGGCGCGTGAGTCGAGCTTTTCGATATCACTGATTTTTTTGATCCTAACAGCGTGTCGGCCGCCATCAAATTCTGTATTCAGCCACATCAATACCAAATCGTCGATGGGCCGATCACCGATCATGTCACCGGGAAGACACAGCACATTGACGTCGTTGTGGCGGCGGCTGATTTCGACCATCACTTCGTCATAGCAGGATGCGGCACGAACACCCGTGAACTTATTGGCCGCGATCGACATGCCGATTCCGGTACCGCAAATCAAGATACCGCGGTCCGACTCTCCGCTGCCCACTTGCATTGCAACGGCTTTGGCATAATCGGGATAGTCAACGGAGCTTTCGCCATGCGAACCCAGGTCGCAAACCGGGAAACCGGCTGCGGTCAGGTTCTGCACCAAGCGGTTCTTGATTTTGACGCCACGATGATCACTGCCGATTGCGATTTTTAACATGGGAGCCTCGTTTCTAAGCTTGATCGGTTGCAGCGTCGGGGAAAAAATCGTCGCCGAGCGAATCGATCCAGGCGCGAAGTTCGCCCTCGATTTGATCCGCGCACGCTTCATAAACATCGACCGGCATGCCGACCGGATCCGCGATGTCGCCGCCGTCGCGGCGCAAGGTAAAGACGCGATCGTGCAGTCCCGGCCAAGCCGCCAAGATTGCCGCCCGGTGACCACGTGTCATCGTCAGCACCAAATCTGCGACGCCAATGACTGAATCGTCCAGTGGCTGGCTGCAATGCCCGGTCAAGTCGAGGCCGCGATTGCCCATGACTTCGATCGCCTGGGGAGTCGCGCCGCTGCCGGGGCCCGCTGCGACACCCGCCGATACGACCCGCACAGCATCCTCACAGCCGTATTTCTTACTGGCTAAGTCACGCAGCAGCGTCTCGGCCATCGGACTTCGACACGTGTTGCCGGTGCAGACTAAGGCGATAACGGGTTTGATGAATTGGTTCATGGCGGCTCGCTCGATGACGCCCTCACGAAGAATTTCCATTTGATTGCCCCTCACACGAGCAACCGTTGAAGCATCACCATAACGGGTCGGACCATCGTCGAGCAGCAGTGGGATCGAATCCCCCAATTGCTTCTCGACCTGTTCAGCCGTGGTGGCGACCGGCTGTCCCGACAAATTGGCACTCGTCAACAGCAATGGAGCCGACAAAAACCGGTGAATATGCGAAATAACACGATGATCGACGACCCGGAAGCCCACGCATCCGAACTCGCCGCGAATCCGCTCCTGAACCGATCGAGGCAGCTGATTGGCCGCCGAATGCTTCGAATCGCAGGGAATCACCAATGTCAACGGGCCCGGCCAGCATCGAGCCGCCAAGCGACGGGCCAAAGGGGCGATGCCGCAGTAAAAATCCTCGGCCGCTTCGCGACTGGGCACCGAAATCGCTAGCGGCACAGATTGGTTCCTGCCTTTGATCTCGCACAATCGAGCGACGGCCATCTCGGAAAGTGCGCTCGCGGCCAGCCCGTATACCGTGTCGGTTGGCACACCCACGACGCCTCCCTCGACCAATGCCTGGACCGACCGATGGACGATGTCACGAGGGTCATCGGTCGCACGGAGGTCAAGAATTTTAGACATGGATGACGCTGAGTGACCTTGCGGCCGCCTGTCGGGTAAAATGCGAGTAGGCGCTCATTGTAAAAGCCACGGAATCGCCTTCACAAGTCGGCCGTTTTTTGACACCCCCCGCTAACACCAAGTGATCGATCGATGAAGCGACGGAGTTTCGTTGGCCTGGTGGCCGCTGCTTCCGTGTCCTCGTTTGCCGGCTGTGTACCGTCGGGAGGCAGCGATTTGCCTGATTTGGTGTGGGGGCGACGTGGTTTAAGCGACGGCCGTTTCTTGAAGCCTCGCGCGATCACCATCGACGATGACGACCAACTGTACATCGTCGATACGACCGGACGAATCCAGGTCTTTAACGCCGACGGACAGTTTCTGAGGGTTTGGGAAACCCCCGAAACGGCGAATGGCCGCCCCACGGGCATGTCTTTTCAAGCCGCACGACACCGCGGCACAGGTTCCAGCGGCACAGGTTCCAGTCGATTGTTGGTCGCTGACACGCATTATTACCGCATGCTGGCGTATGCCCGCGACGGGGAACTGCTCGTCGAACAACAAATTGGCGGCACGGCTGGACATCTGCCCGGCCAATTCGCGTTTGTGACCGATGCGGTCAGCGACGATCGCGGCAACGTTTACATTGGCGAATACAACGCGTCGGACCGAATCCAGAAGTTTGACTCGGAAGGCAATTTCTTAATCCAATGGGGCGGCACGGGTGATACCCCCGGAAAATTCCTGCGTCCGCAAAGTTTGGTCATCCGCGACGATGTGATGTGGGTGGCCGATGCATGCAATCATCGGATCCAGCGATTTGATCTCAGCGAAGAGACGCCGCGTTTGATTGACGTTTGGGGCGGGCCAGGAACATTGCCCGGACAGTTTTACTATCCGTATGACTTGGCATTGGCCAGCGACGGCAGCATCATCGTTGTCGAATACAAAAATAATCGCATCCAGCGACTGGACCCCGACGGCAAGCCGATCGCGTCTTGGGGCAGTCCGGGTTTCGAGCCAGGGATGCTGAATCAACCCTGGGGTGTTGTCGTGGATTCCCAAGATCGTGTTCACATCTTGGACAGCAATAACCACCGAGTCCAACGGATCGAGCTGCCGGCATAGGAAAACAGGCATTCGGCAGTCTCAAACGCGGTCTTTTCCACCTCGTGACCAGACGTGTCATGGACATCTCGAATATTAGAAGTGTTCGAGCAGGACATACACGAAAACACTTTCCGGGGGGAAACCAAGATGAACCGTATTCTTCGACAAGCCATGCAAGACTGTGACAATTACGTCATCGAAATGGATTACGCCGATGCTAAGGGAAACCGAACGCACCGCGTCGTCAGCCCGATCAAGTTCATGGGCAGCTACCGATTTCTGGGGCTATGCTTGTGTCGCGAACAACCGCGCCAATTTCAACTCTCGCGATGCAAGAACATTCGTCTGGTTCCCGCGACCGACGTCATGATGCCGGTCCCGATGGGAGCCGGATCGTGCGAGAACAACTAGCAGTCACTGGCGAAGATCAAAACCCGACGGCTCGCGCCGCTCCGCTATCGAACCAGCGGGACCGCGCCAGTCGTCGGGGGTAAATTTGAATCGCTGAGAGTCAACGACAAAAAGCTCGAGACGCTTTTTCAGCGTGCTCAAGCTTTTCGTGTACGAGGACCGTTGGTTCCGACGCGCTAGAATCGGTAGTCCTCGCAAGCCTCCGCCCGGAGTTTTGGTGGGACCGATCGCTTACCGATTCGGCAGGGGTGTTCGACGGACTGGCAAGGGTGCCCCGTCGATTTGCACGTCACCGACGTGAACTTTATTTTGACCAGCCTTTGACGAGCCCGTCGCTTGTTGTTGGAAACTCATTTGCCGAACTTCACCTGCACCATTGAAACTGTCCGGTAAGCTGTCCATCATCGGCAGCGGATCAGGGGTTGGTAGTGGTTCTCGCATCGGAGTCGATCCCGGCGTCCGCAGATCGCTAGGTGAATTCCCCATCTCGCCCAACGGAATGTCTTGTGGTGCGGTGACCGATTCGTCCATCGGCATTACGTTGGCACCCATCGGGTCCATGTTCGCGTCCGATCCACTCCATGACATTTCAGGTGGCAGTTGTCCGTCGTGAATGACGCCGCTGCCGACGGGTTGTGACGCCGACGCGGCATCTCGAAGTGGACCTTGGCGAACAACGTTGGGCCGACTGACTCCGTAAACCTTGTGCTTTCCAGCGCTACGTTCACGAGCACGTTCCAGTGCGTCCCAGTATGCCTTCTTGTTCCAGGGGCCTTCGGACAATGTGATGTTGCTGTTCGCCAGCATCGTGCCCTTCAAGTAGTCGACGTAGTTGAGCGATTTGTTGTATTCGGCCAAGGCACGGTAGTAAGCGATTTGAGCATCGGCGCGACGTTGTTGGCTTTGCAGCACCACATTGATCTGAGTCCGTCCGCCCTTGAACTCCGTCAAGCGGGATTCGACTTCCGTTTCGGCTTGTTGCCAAACTTGGGCGTACGTTTGAACCAACTGATAGTGCGTTGCCGTCTTGGCGATCGCATCACTGATTTGGCTGACCATCAATCGCTCGGCATCCTGCAAGAACGCTCGTGATTGGTGCAGACGCAGTTGTGATCCGCGGATGCGGGCACGTTCACGTCGTCCACCGATCGCCGGTGGTGTGAACTCCAATCGCACGGCACCTTCTTGGTAGTCACCGCCCGTCAAATCGGTAAGTGCACTGCTTCCCGGAAGCGGCCCGTTCGCATCGGCTCGTGATCCGAACCCAAGTTCATCGCCCACGCCGACCCAGCGGTACAGCAGTGACAAGTTGACTTCGGGCAACAGTTGGTTCTTGGCCGACATTTGTTCCAGTTCGCGTTGCTTGATCACCGTGCGACCTTTACGCAGTTCAGGGCTCAAGTACAACATTTGCGTTGTGATTTCTTCCCAGTCGAACGCGACTCGAGCGAGGCTCGGTTCTTGGATCGGGCGAATCAAGCGACCATCGGTTGGCGCCAAGCCCATCAATTCACGCATCACACGTTCGGCACCGTACACACCGAACCGGTCGTCGCCGGGAAGGTTCGATCCCGACAGGGCGCCTTCAAGCCGAGCGCGAAAGTTGTAGTATTGTCCGTTCGCTTGCGCGACCTCTTGAATCGTGCCTGTACCGTTTTCGAGATTCAGTTGAGCGAACTTCGCCGTCGCGATCGCACTGTTGCGACCGATCACCGAAGTCGAAACGCTGCGATAGGCGACGTACAGATTCCAATACGCGACTTCGACGTCACGGACGAGGTTGCGAACTTGAATTTCGAAGTCGGCGATCGCCACGTCTTCGTTCAGGCTGGCCAGTACAACGGGGATGCGGTTGATCAGTGTGCCGCGGTTACGCATCAACGGGTGTTGAACCTGAGCTTCGATCACTGCGGTGTAGTCGCTGGCGACGGCGCGAGAGATGGGACCGACTTCGGCGTTGTTTTTCGAGTAGATGATTTGTTGACGAAGTGTTGCGACGCCGCCGGTGGCGTATCGTTTGCTCAACGCAAACTGCTGCGTCAAATCGTCTGCAGTAAAGAATTGCGGGTTGACGGTGTTCAGCGCGCCGGTGTTACGCGGTCGGTCGGTGTTGCTGTAGTTGAGGAAGCCGCTTGCTTGAGCGTCAAATTCCGATAACGCGTCTTCCACGCCGCCGACTTGGTTGGCTCGCAAGACGCCTCGCGGCAGCGTGCGGTTCCCCGATCCATCGACGGTCAACGGAATCGACTGAGTCGTCGACTGTTGGATGGCGACGTCGTAGATGCTGCCCAGCTGGTCAGCCGATGCGCTGGTGAATTGTGCTGCGACGTTTTGACGAAATTCGGCATTGCCACTGGTGGTGACAAAGAATTTCGCATTTTGCAGCGCAATCGAAACGCATTCTTCGACCGACAGGTCCCAGAATTGGTAGTCGTGATTGCCGATCGACAACGGCTCGGTCGCCATCGTTGTTTCGGCCAAACTATCGACTTCGACGTCCGGATACTCGATCCGTGTCGCAGCGTTTAGGTAATATTGCAAGTCCGGCGACTCACCCGCGAAAAACGGTTGCGTCGTCGAGCAGCCCGATGCCATCAAGACGGCAAGGACCAGCTGCAAATAAGTCGTGTATCGAACCAGAGCGCGATTCATTATCTAGGCTTC
Organism: Rubripirellula tenax; assembly: GCF_007860125.1. Taxonomy (NCBI): domain Bacteria; kingdom Pseudomonadati; phylum Planctomycetota; class Planctomycetia; order Pirellulales; family Pirellulaceae; genus Rubripirellula; species Rubripirellula tenax. The sequence goes on along the minus strand of NZ_SJPW01000004.1, from coordinate 416,353 downwards.
CGAGGTCGTGCCGCCGTGAAACATGCCGACACCATCAGTCGCGCCAAGCGACTATGGCATGTTCCCGTGCGGGTCGAGTGTGGAAGCCCCCCACGATGTCCCCTTCCTTTGAAGGGGACCTCGCCCAACTAAGTTATCGGAGTCTGGTTAGGGAAACTTTGACGGTTCCGATCAAAAAGGTGCAGAATCTTCTTCGCGTCGTGAAATCGTTCCCCAACGCGGTGCGACCTGTGCCCGCGTTACTCGTCAAATCCCGAATCCAAAAGCGTTTTGGCATCAAGTTCTTGCGTTCGTTCCATGACTTGCTCGACCGCTTCGTCAACGTTGACCGGTGCCAGTTCGTCGGTTTCGGCAAACGCCTGCTCTAAGTCGACCGTGGGTTTCACGTCCGCAGGTTTCATGGCATCGCGATTGGCCATTGACTCGTCACGGTTTTCACGCGACTGACGTGCTGCGTCGGCGATGTTCCTGCTGTCCCGACGAGGCCCAATACGAAGTGCCTCGTAAGGCTTGGGGTAAAAGTAGTGCATCTCCAACCGCGGGCGATCGCATTTGTAGGCATCGCGATGAGTCGCATCGTGCCACGCCATCGCCTCTTGGCTGGACGGAGCAACGTGATACGCCAACCAACCGCCAAAGTTGGTCGGTCGGTTGTACTTGCGACGATAGGATGATGGCAATCGATTGCCGATCGGGCCGATGACGTCGACGCGAGGACGCACGGGCTGGTTTTCGAAATCGGGGTGATGTGCCTCGGCCGCAACTGCTGCCAAAGCCATCGCCGCCACCAAAACTAATCGCACTTGTATCCAACGCATTGGGCCGTCCATGGATCGGTGAAACACAACTGTCGTGAAACCAGCATCCTTGCCGATCACCTGACCTTTCATTCATCGGCTCGTTCGATGTCCGGTTTTGAACGGACGAACGGTTATGACGGTTGTTCGGTCGATGGATGGACAACACGGCGAATTTGCCCAGTCAATTCCAGGTGACTTCGCAAGTCCAACCTGCGTCGACTGGCAAAGTCAGCGACTTCGGCAGCCCGGTAACTCGGGTAGGACCACCGATGATGCACCCATTTTTTGCCGACGTAGTTCAAGGTCACTTCGGCAAAAATTCCGCTGTGCAAATAGATCCGGTGGTCGCGATCTTTGACCGTCGCCAACACCAACTTGGCCTGGCTCAGGTAACCCGAATCCAAGTTCAGGGGCCGCGGTTCGGCGTGCCGACCCAGCGATGCGTATTCGGCTTCCCATTGGTTGGTTTGTAATTTCCAGTCTGCCAACCCGCCGGGATCTTGGTAGTCACCGAACGCAACCAACGTTTTGGTCAGCCCCGTGCCCATCGTGGTGTCGTAGAAACCACCTGCTTCGAACGCAACCGGATCGGACTGTGCCAGGGGATCGCCCCAGTGCAGCGAGATCCGTTCGATCGCCCAATGCTTCGCATCGTCGTACCGAGTGATGATGGCACACAAACGAACGACGGGTTCGACCAGGCGAATCGATGACACGGGCGGGGAGATCTCACGAAGATGCACAAGGATGCCAAACGCAGAACTTGACTGCTACAATTGTGCTGACATTGTAACGGCAATACCAACTCACCCCACCCGAAAACGACATGCACCCTTGGATCGCCGATCGGACGGCCGCGTTTGAAAGCAGCGGAATCCGCAAAGTCTTTGACCTGGCCGCAAAGCTGAAGGATCCGATCAACCTTTCGATCGGACAACCCGATTTCGATGTACCGGGCGAGATCAGGACTGCCGCCATCGATGCCATCCAATCGGGGAAAAACGCCTACTCGCCAACCCAGGGCATCGGACCGCTTCGCGAAGCCTTGCGAGCCGAGATCGCCGCGAAATATCCCCATGAAGATCGCGACGTCTTCGTTAGCAGCGGGACCAGTGGCGGATTGATGTTGGCCATGTTGTCGATGATCAACCCGGGCGACGAAGTGATCTATCTGGATCCCTATTTCGTCATGTACCCGGCGCTGTTGAAAATGTGTGGCGGGGTACCGGTGCCCGTCGATTCTTATCCCGACTTTCGGCTCGATCCTGCCAAGATCGAAGCCGCGATCACTCCGCGAACGAAAATGATCTTGGTCAACAGCCCCGCCAATCCGACGGGTGTAACAGCCAGCGAAGAGGAATTGAAGGCCGTTGCCCAACTGGCGGCTGATCGCAACATCGCGCTGTTGTCGGACGAAATCTACAGTCGGTTTTTCTTCGACGGGGACTTCGTCTCGCCCGCATCATTCAATGACCAAACGATCGTGATCGACGGGTTCAGCAAGAGCCATGCGATGACGGGTTGGCGAGTCGGCTACGTTCACGGACCTGCCGAAATCATCAACACGATGTTGAAAGTTCAGCAGTATTCCTTCGTGTGTTCGCCCCAGCCGGCCCAGTGGGGAGCGCTGCGAGCGATGGAAGTGAATTTGGATGGCCACATCAATGATTACCGTCGCAAACGGGATCTGATTTATGACGGGCTTTCAGACAAATACGAAATCAGCAAACCCGGTGGTGCCTTTTACGTTTTCCCTCGATCACCGATCCCCAGCGGTGCCAAGTTCGTCGAGCGGGCGATCGAGAAGGGGCTGTTGATCATCCCAGGAAACATCTTCAGCAAACACGACACCCACTTCCGCATCAGCTTCGCGGCATCCGACGAGACGCTCCACCGCGGCATCGAAGTGCTGCGGAGTTTGGTTTCCGGGGGCTGACCGTGCGGGCCGTGAAGACGGCCACGGCCGACGCGTCGGCTCTTAACGCGATGAACCGGGACGGCCCGCCGGCGCCGCTGAAAACCCGGCCCGGTTCGTGATCCGGACCCGGAACGCGATCTAGCCGACCAGATTGCTGTGCCGCGTTGGCGTGCAAACCATACAGGGACTATGGACCAAGGACCACACAGGCCGTGATCCCAATCCAACTGGAAAAACGGTCCGGTATGAGATTGCCACGGCAACACTAGGTGTCGCCCTGCCGTGCCTACTCTTGGGATGGGGTTACGTCTGGGTCCGTCGTGTCAAATTCCAATTCTGGATGAGCCGCCATATAGGCACTGATCTCGTCTGGCTTCGCAGCCACGCCCGGTTCTTTGCTGCCGCCGCCGCAGCCGACAAACTGGACGAGACAGAAACATACTACCGTGACAAAAATATAGCGGGTCATGAATCGACGACCTTAATTTTAGGAGTGGGAAGATACACTTTGATCGAAGCGTTAACTTAGAACTCTTCGATCAACTCTTTTGAAGCCCGAGTGCCCAGGGCTCCCCAAAGTCCGTAGGGGCTTGCGATTCCAGGTCTCGATGCCGGGGAATGCAATGCGTGGATCCCAACCTGGCCAAAGCTGGAATCCCCAGCTTCGATCGAATCCGTCACGAATTTCACGGCGCCGTCACCCATCAGGACGTGAACGCCGCCTTGGTGCCGACTGCTTGGCGGAGCCATGACGATGGAGACCGCGTTTGAGTTGCCACACAGTTCGGAATTTGGTGGCAGAATCGTAAACATTTGAGTGTAAATCGGAAGCACCGACGCCCACTTGTAACCACGTCGCTCCTCAGCACTTGCAAACAAGGTGTTCGGTGCTGGCGTGGCGGACCAGAAGTTGGGGCGAAGTGGATCGATACTTGGACGACAGCCCAAATTCCCACCCAAGGAAATGATATTGCCCGGGTAGGCAACAATTTGGGTTCGCTTGTCCTGATCGCCCAAGTCCGTCGTGATCTCACCGGCGTAAATCGTATTGGAAAGACCGTCAAGGCAGTCTCGAAAGCCTGTCTTGATTTGCACCGCAAACGCACCCCTCATCGATACCTTTGCTCGATCGTAGGTTGTGCCGTTGGGTAAACCGGACAATCGATTCAACGCGCCGCCAAAGCTCGTATCACACGAGTCGCCCGTGCAGACTGCATAGTTCGTGCGTCCTTGAGCAGGAAGCCCCACACCTGGATCGCTGGGGCAACGTAACGTGGGAATGTTCGCGAGCCACGGATCATAACTCCCGAAGGCCGTATAGTTTGTTAGCGACGCGTTGGGCCATGGTCCCATCGCGTTGTAAAACGCTGGCGTTCCGTTGATATCGGTTTGAAAACGATTGCTAATTTGTTCCCACAACGCCTGTTGTTCCACGAATGGCATCAGGCCGACCAAAGCGGAAAGTTCGATGCGATTATTCCCGCGATAATCACTTGCGACTTTACCAGCATCTGGACCCTTCGTACCGGTGCCTTGAGTGGGCAGTTGGTTAAAGGCGGAGTGATAGTTGTGAATGCCCAGCCCAATCTGTTTGAAATTGTTACTGCAACTCATCCGGCGAGCTGCTTCGCGCGCAGCTTGCACGGCTGGCAAAAGCAATCCAACTAGAACACCGATGATGGCGATTACCACCAGTAGCTCAACCAATGTGAATGCTCGTAAGCTTCTTGGATTTCTCATCACACACCCTGGCTCGAAAGAGAAAAAACATCTAGTCGTTTTCTACGACAACGCTTTCAAAATAGGCTGCTCATTCCAAGCGTTATTGGATGAATCGATCACCCAAAGTGGAAAATGCGCACGGTCGCCACTTGGATGAATCGTCGATGCTGTTTACACGGACAAACGCATCGGCCGTACGCAAGAGTCCGAACACCACATGGAAATGTTGCGAGTGGATCATTCGAAGCCACACCGTCTCCTTAAGGGACGGCGTGGCCTTGGAATCTGGCACTCGGGTCCAGAACAGCGCCTGATCGTGGGGCGGAATGTGCTTCGGCAGCGTGCGACTTCATTTTTTCGACCATGTCAGGGAAAATTTCCGCAACATTGTGTTTCTCTTCCAAATCGTTGCTTAAATCGTATAGCTCGAGCGGAGCCGACGGAGTCGGCCGGATGGCTTTCCAATTATCCACTCGAACGGCCATGCTCTTTCCGTCTTCCCAGTACAGGTAAGGATGTTGTTGCTGTTCGCGCTTGACGACGGCTTCGCCCAACAAGGTTGGCAGAATCGAAATTCCGTCGGCATTTTCATCTAACGTCGCGCCCACCAGCTCCGCGAGCGTTGCCATCACGTCCGGGAAGTACCCGAGATGATTCGATACTGAACCAGCAGCAATCTGACCGGGCCAACGAACAATGAATGGAATCCGCAGCCCACCTTCGTAAAACGTTCCCTTGCCGGCTCGGAATCGCTCGCCCGTTTTCGGGTTCAGGTTAGGACCAAAAAAGCCGTGAGGATGACCCTCATCTTCGAAGTAGGCTTGGCCGCCGTTGTCACCGCAAACGAAGACGATTGTTTTTTGATCGAGGTCGAGTTCGCGTAGCAGTTGAAAGATTTCCCCGGTTTGACGATCGACCATCTCGACCATGGCCGCGTAGATTTGGGCGTCCATTTCGCCACGCTGATTTTTTGCATCCCACTTCTTATCGCGGTACTTAATAAAAGCGGGATCATCTTTGGGCATTCCCCAGTGGCCGTGCGGTGGTGTCCACGGTAGGTACGCAAAGAACGGCCGTGCGGCGTTCTCGCGGATGAAGCTCAGCCCGGCTTCGTGAATCCGTTGATGCGCGAACACTTCACCGACAAACGGATCACCCGTGTTCCCCGCAAGCGGAATTTTGACGCTGTTACGAAGCAGGTAGCGAGGGTAGTGGACGTGCGCGTGAACTTGATGGTAGTAGCCGAAGAACGTATCAAATCCGTGATTCTCCGGAACGCCTGACGTTCCCGCATCCCCGAGACCCCATTTCCCAAAGCCACCCGTCGCGTACCCACGCTCGTGAAGCACGTCGGCAATCGTGCGGTCGTCTGCGCGCAGAGCGGCGGCTCCGCCGTTTAGACGTACGGTCGTGTGTCCGGTGTGCTGACCAGTCATCAGGGTACTGCGAGTCGGAGCGCAGACGTTCCCGCCGGCCAAGAATTGCGTGAACCGCATCCCTTCGCGTGCCATGTTGTCAATGTTTGGGGTACTCAAAATCGGATGGCCCATCCCCGAAGATTCGAAGTAGCCCCATTCATCCATCATGATGTAAATGATGTTGGGTTTCTGGATCGATTCGGCTTTGGTTGATGTCGGTGCCCCGACAGCCATCAGTAGCCACAGCCCAAGCATCGTGACCGACGGTAGAGGTAAACGCATGAGTCTATTTTGCTTTCGCGAGAGATGCTGGATTGGCAACGCTAGTCGCTTTGGCTTGATGGATGTTGGAGACTGGCGTGCTGCTTTCCGAAATCCGATTGCGGATGGCGCATTGCCAAACGACTTCGCCCAGCACTTCAAGCCGAGGGCTAACGCCGAGCCCCGGTTCGTCCCCTGCCGACATGAACCCCGATTGTCGCTGGGGTGCCCCCGACGCGTTGCTGACGGTGTTGTAGCTATTGAAATCGGTGCTCGTGAAGCGAAGCGACTCTGGCGAGCTGTGTGCCAAGTGCGCGATCGCGGCTGTCGTAATGTCGCTCCCCCACGTGTCCTCGATCGTCATCGCCAGCCCGAGGGAAACGCACAGATCGCGTGCTTGTTTGGTTTTTGTCAGCCCGCCGAACTTGCTGATTTTTAAATTCACCACATCCATTGCCTGATCGCGGTTGGCGCGAAGCAACATCGCTAAGGAGTCGATGTTCTCGTCCATGATGAACGGCAAGTTTGTGTTGCGTCGAATCGACAACGACTCTTCATAGGTTAAGCACGGTTGTTCGATATAGACATCCAAATCGCGAACCCCTTGAACGACCCGCATCGCCTCGTGCTGGGACCAGCCACAGTTCGCGTCCGCGACCAAGCGGTCGTTGGGTCGAAGCACGGCCCGAGCGGCATGAATCCGCTCGATATCTGTATCGGGATCACCGCCAACTTTCAGTTGAAAACGCGTGTAACCCTGGTCGCGATACATGGCGACATTCTCTGCCATCAGTTCGGGATCCAACTGTGAAATCGCGCGGTACAGTCGCACTCCATCGCCAAAGCGTCCGCCCATCAGGACGCAAACCGGCAAGCCCGTCGCCTTGCCAAGAATGTCCCAGCAAGCGATGTCGATCGCGGACTTCACATACGGGTGCCCAGCCAAACTGGCATCCATCTGCTGGTTCAGCACTCCTAATTCGCGAGGATCAAAGCCGAGCAAGTGCGGACCCAATTCTCGCAGCCCCGCACGAACACCGTCGGCATAGGCAGGAAGGTAGCAGGAACCCAAAGGACACGCTTCGCCGTATCCGATCAGCCCTTCGTCCGTTTCGACGCCAACCACGGTACTGTCAAAAACTGAAACGAAGTTACCCCGATTCCAGGTATAGTTGCCTTCGACCAAGGGCAATTCGACGCGATGCGCAAATATTCGAGTGATTTTCATAGACACCGTGCTTACGGTTTAGTGGAGCGAAGTCACGCCACTATCGTATCCTCGTTTGCTCCGCCCCACTTGGCTAAGTAAATCGCGGAGCGAACGATTTGCGCACATCGAAGGATGCTTCGCGCGCGGATGGCCATTACTTCGATTGGTCGGCAATCGATTTTGCTTGCAGTCGGTAAGCGGTTGGGGTGACACCCGTTGCGGTGCGGAACGCTCGGGTGAAAGCGCTTTGATCATAGAAGCCGCTCGTCAAGGCGATTTCAGAAACGGCTCGGTTCGTTTCAAACAGCAGGCGCGACGCAACCGCGATTCGGGTTTTGCTTATGAATTGGGTGGGGGACAATCCAAAGAGTCGCTTCGTCAATCGGGCGAGTCGTTGCAGCGATATCCCGGACTGCTGGGCAAGCGACGACGCAGTCCCGTATTCGATCAGGTTGTCTTCAAAGAGATCGAGAATCTCAGCGAATTTCTTGGGGATCTCATGGTTTTCAAGCGGAGTACGAACGTCACGGGAGAACCCAATGAGGCCGGCGATGCTGCCATCGTCGGCAACGATGGGCAGCTTCGTCGTCAAGCACCAAACAGGTTCCTGGGGCAAGTACCAATGCATTTCAAGATGATCGACTAAGGGGCAACCAGTCTGTAAGACTTTGGTGTCTTGCTCAGCCGGTACACGTCCGAAGTCCCCTGGGCAAATGTCCGATGGCCGCTTCCCAATCGCGTCACCACTATGTTCCAAACCGTGCCGCGCCCGCAGCGATTCATTGACGACCAAGTAGCGACCTTGAAAATCTTTGATGAAGAACGCCGTATCAGGCAATGATTGGAATAGCCGCTCAAGTAAGTGAATGTCGATCGAACGAATGGTCTGTTGCATCAGGTAACGCTGTATCCGCCTGCTAGATCTCGAGCTGGGTGCAGTTGGCCTTGGAACGAAATTTCGTTCCGCTTTTCAAGCATTCTAGTGCGCCGCCGAATGAAACCCAGTCCTGATCAGCGATTTTTCTTCGTCCTGCTAACTCGCTTTGCTAGGATACGAGTGATCCATTCATCAACATCGTGACCATCAAACGGGCAGGACGTTTCATGATTCGCTATTTCTTCGCCGTAACGCTTTTGGCTGTTTCGTCCTCGATCGGTGTGTTGGATAGCACATTGGCCGGCGAATTCAACAGCGTCCTTAGTATCGGTGACGAAGCGCCGACTTGGGCCGATCTGCCGGGCGTCGACGGCAAGCGTCATGGATCGACGGAATTGGGCGATCAGCTTGCCGTCGTGGTTGCGTTCACCTGCAACAGTTGCCCGTACGCCGTTGACGTGGAAGAACGCTTGAAGTGGGTGCACGATAACTACTCACCGCGACAGGTTGCCGTCGTTGCGATCAACGTCAACACGATCGACGAAGACTCCTTCGATGCCATGAAAGAAAAGGCCAATTCAAAGGCGTTCGCGTTCACGTACTTGTTTGACGAATCGCAACAGATCGCGAAAAGGTTTGGTGCGAAGTACACACCCGAATTTTTTGTGCTTGGCGCGAAGGACGATGACGGGAAACGTCACGTCGTTTACATGGGTTCGATGGACGATCGTCCCGATGGTAAGAATGTTACCCAGCCATTTGTAGCCAATGCGGTTGACGCCCTGTTGGATGGCAAGCCACTCGAGTTGACCGAAACGGTTCCGATCGGATGTCAGATTCGGTTCCAACGCGAACGACGTACGCGAAAGAAATAACCGTTCGCTGCTACTCGTCGTCGAATTCGCCGGCGAAAATATCTTCGCCCATCAACGTTTGCAGGATGATCGGACAACCTTCCTCCAACATGTCCAGCACCATTTTGAAGCCCTCGGCTTCGCCGTAGTACGGATCGGGGACGTCTTGGGGCCAATCCGTGTCGCTGAGATAGTCGCTGAACATGCGTATGTGTGGCTTGATCCCGCCCGCCATTTCTTGAAGGATCGTGTGGTTTTCGGCATCCATCGCCAAAACCAAGTCGAAACGGTTGGGGGCCAAATCATCGACCGTTACTTGCCGGCCGCGGCTGTTCAGTTCGTAGCCACGTGCCTCGGCTGCGGCGCGCATGCGAGCGTCCGCGGGGTCACCCACGTGGTAGCCGTGCGTCCCTGCCGAATCGACTTCCACGTCGACGCCGAATTCCGTCGCAAAACGCTGCATGACGGCCTCGCCAGCGGGCGATCGGCAAATGTTTCCCATGCATACAAACAAAACTCGTTTGGTAGTCATCGTGATACCGCCTGGCTCGCGTTCATAAGTGTCGGACGGAAATTAGAAAAGACCTTTTTGATTTCCTCGGTCCCGGCCCCCTTTCGTTTGGTCCCAAATCGTAAACGATTGCGACTGAGGAACCCACCGCCCCGTCAACCTGCAGTGTCCCAAGTCCGGAGCGAGTCCGTTGCGGGATGATTCCGATTTGACGAACCGGTACTACGCTGCGAACCTTGTTGCATGGTCCGGCGACTTACAAGCATCAAGGACATCCCAGTCGCCAGATAGTCACACCTTTTTCAGCACCTTTCGCTGGCATGGGTAAGCAAAAGTGCTATGCTAGGTACCCTGCAGAGGGGATTCGTGCCCCTGTGGTATCATTTTGGCGACTCAATGAACCGAAAAGTAGCGGTATGAACCGATTATTGGCGAATAACATTGCCTTGCAGCCGATCTAGGGATAGAATCCCACCTTATTCGGCAATTGGCCCCCTTCACACTCACTAATGGAGTTTTGTGATGACCATCCGATTCACCCAATCTTGCCCGACCTGCGGCCGCCGCGTCCAGATTCGCGCATCGTTGATTGGGTACAACGTGGCGTGTCAGCACTGCAATGCTGAGTTTGTGGCGGAGGCTGATGCGGACGATCACAGTTCCATGAACGAATCCAATGTCCCCCGTGCCATCGTGCCGGATCCGCTGATGGCACGTGTCGAGGAAGCGCTTCAACGGGCGGCCGAGAATAGGGCGATTTCCAGCTAACGACATTCGCCTGCGTCTTTACCGCCAGGTTCACACCAAACCACAACGAAAAAAGCCCTGCATTTCACTGCAGGGCTTTTCTCGTTTCGATGAACTCGCTGTTGCGAATCCGGACTATTGGCTAGCCGGATTGAATCCTGTTTGAGCCAGTTCTTCTTCTTCCTGGATGATGATTCGCGGCGTTACCATCAGCATCAAGCTAGACGCCGTTCGGCTGGTCGCAACGTTACGGAACAATCGGCTGACGTAAGGAATCTTGCTCAAAAGCGGGGTTCCTCTTTCAACACGACCTTCGGACATCCGCTTGATACCGCCCAGCAGGATCGTTCCGCCATCGGGAACGCTTACGGTCGTGCTGACCGAAGTGAACGCGAAGGTGGGCAACTGCACCGTGGTGCCCGTGATGATATCCGACGAGTTCTCGGTGTCTACTTCGTCTTGCTCGTCGATAACACCGTCACCGTTGGTATCGGTTTCTGACCGACTGCTGTTGTTGGAGGTGCGACTGCCTTCGTAAGTGAAGGTGTCGACATTTCCGATTTGGCTGAAGAACGGAACCAAAGTCAGGCGAACGAATCGCTTGTCATCACTGACCAAACCTTGAACGTTCAACTGCGTTCCCTCGTTCAGGACCACGATGACCGGTTGTTGAGCGACCGCAAAGTCACCCACGACCGGCGTGATGCTGGTAACGAACGGCCGCTGTGTCACGTCGCTGATGCTGGCGAATTGTCCATCGAACAACGTTACCTTCGGAGCCTGCATAACGTTGGTCCGCGAATCGGACTGGACCGCTTGCAGGAAGAAGAAGGCTTCGATGTCGCTGAGGATCGCGAATCCCAAAGTGGACGGGTTCGCTACCCCAATACCGCCGAACGCAGGAACAACCGCGTTGCCGTTGTTGAACTTGATGTCCAAGTCCGACGTGATTGCCTGTCCGTCGTATCCGACCGTAATGCTCGGACCGGCGTCATCGTCAGGGATATTTCGCGTGTTGTCGTCAAAGCTCAGGTCAAAGTCGACACCGATCTGTTCGGCGAACGTATCCGAAAGCGTGATGAATCGGACTTCGATCGTGATCTGCAAGTTTTGCAAACGGCGAAGTGATTCCAGCAGGTCGGCAATTTGGTCGTGAACGTCACTGGTCGTGCTGATGACCAAGCTCAAGTTTTGAGCGTATTCACGCATCGTACTGGGGCCACCTAACAGGTCCCACGTATCGGGAACCACCGTCGTTTGGATCAGTTCGATCAAGCTGTCGAAGTTCGCGAATGAAGCACCGCCCGCTCCACCTCCGCCGCCGGGTGGATTGCCCATGCCAAAGCTGCCTTGAGCACCCATCGGACTGTATTGGCCAAGAACGTTCGATCCGCTCATGTTCATCGGCGACATTTGCCGCGCCATCCCAGTGCCCAAATCGGTCGCCGACACAGGCACAACGTGCACGTCGGTTTGCGGGTTCGACATTTGGTAGGCGTTGCGAAGTGCACCGGCCAAGCCGTCGTCATAGCTGGTCGTGAAGTTCGGAATCGGCGTGACCAAGTCTGTCACGCGGTACGTGACCGGGTAAACCTTGCTTCGTTTCGATTCGATGCTGGTGATCGTCAACACATCATTTTCGATGACGTGCGTCAGTTCCAGTTGTTGAAGAATGATATTCAAAGCACTCTTGAACATGATTTCGTTTTGAAGCTGCAGCGTCACGGGCGTTTCCGCTGTGACACGTACCGCACCAAGAGCCCGTTCGTCGATCACGATGGGGACGCCGGTGACGGCAGACAATTCGTCCATCACTTCACCAAGTGGTCGATTGCGATACTTGATGTTGACCGGAGTCGACAGCTTGTCGCGAATTTCGTTCTCGGCAGCGCTCAGTCTTGGGTCGCCTTGGCCTTTCTTGCCCAGACGACGTCGGGACAAGCTTTCCCAGTCTTCGGCATTCTCCCATGTCACCGGACGATCCGGATTGGTGACAATCGAGCTACGCTCAACCTCCAACATCTGGTCCAAGTACGAATCCGCCTTCAAGTCACGGATCTCTTCGCCCATACGGATTCGAGTACCGATGCGGCTGCGCTGCAACATCGCAACTGCGATTTGGTCACCCGGCAACAGCTCCTGTACTTGCTTAGCAAGCACCTCGGCTTCTTCGAAGCGTCCCTCTTTGACCAGAACGTTGAAGTCTTCGACAATTTGCGAGACTTCTTGTTCAATGCGAGCTTCGCGGGCGTCGTCCTGTTCCATCTGCATCCGAACCGCGTCGTTTTGAAGATCAAGGTTGATCTTCGCACGGTTGGCTTCGATGTATCTGTTCTGTTCGGCAACAGCCCGATTGACCATCACGGCAAGTGATCGTTTTGCGCTCTCGTCGATATCCGAGCCATCGACGCGGCGACGAAGCCGCTCGAGTTGGTCGAGGGAATCAAGTGGTGCTTCGATCTTGGATTGCTCGGTCTTCGCCAATTCGGAAGTGACTTCGCGATACAGGCGACGTGTCTTCTCTTGGCTTTCCAGCTCTGCCTTATCGATGGGCGAAAGCTCGCCATCCGACTTCGCTGCTGCTACTGAACCCAGGCGGGTTGGCTGTAGCAACGTCAGTTTGTCTTTCAGGAGTTGCCGCTGGGTCGGATCGAGATCGGCCTCGTACTTCCAAGCTTCACGGAACTTCTTTAACGCGTCTGACTTGTTGCCGTCGGTCAGCGACTTCATTCCATCGCTAAACAAACCGCTGGCGATCGCATTGCGATTCCCCGCCAAAGGTTCGAACGCTTGGACCTGCTGCACTGCTCCGTTGCCGGTTTCTGCGGCGTAGAGCATCTGCGAAACGGCGTTGTTGTTCGCGGTGTTTCCCGATGCGATGGCGGGCTGAACGTACGATGGTGCGCCGGCCGTGGATTGTCCCGATACTTGGGAAATTCCATTCCGGCGTGCCGCTGATTCGACATCAAGCACCAATTGCCAAACACGTGGTTCGCCGGGGGCAAAGTCCTTTTCGGGAACCTTCAATGCCTCGGCTTTTCGTGCGACGGTGATGGCCGTGGTCACGTCACCGCGATCCAGCGCGGCACGACCGATCGCGACAAGGCGAAGGGCTTCCTGCTTGGGATTGGATAACGTGGCCGAGCCATCGAAACCAGACATTGGAATTGCATTCGCAACGTCAGGCAGTAGAGCGATGGGTGGTTTAGGCGGCATGGAGAGCAATGCTCCGTCGATGCCGATGGACTCCAATTGCGTCCGTAAGCTTTGCAGCTCGCCGGCCAATTGAGGGAATTTCGATTGCATAGCCCAGACGATTCGGTAGGACTCGACTGCCGTGTGGTAGTCTTGGCCTGCGATCGCTTTCTTGACTTCGGCAATCTTCTGTTGACCAGTCACGAGCGTCATTGATGACGCATCGACGGCCGGGGATGTCCCGCCTGTGGGGGCGGGCATCGCGAATTGTGCGGATGCATCGACGCTCGCCAATAACCCGATGGCAGCCATCAAGGCAAGGCGACGACTTCGTGCGGTGACACAGTTTTTAGGTACGAGGCGGTTCAACGCGACACTCCTTCTTCGCGGTGAGACTTCAATAAGTGGGACAGATTCACAATCCGAGGTGTCGCCCTAAAAGACTGAACCTGAGTTGTTGTCCGCTCCCGTCCGATGGTTTGACAAGGCATGGATCGAGTACCCGCTGGCGTCATTCAAAGGATTGCAACACACTTCCATGGTGTGGCATCCGTTTCCGACGCGTTGGTACCTGACACGGAACCTTGGCAGTGAGTGGGAATAGCTCGAACGCGGAGAGCCTGTCAACACGAATATTGGCCTAAAGCCAAAAAATTTTCGTGAGCTGGAAAGTCATTGGCCGACTGGCTGTCGAAACCAAGTCTCGCAAGGAACGGACGATCGCACCCGGAGTGGTTACAAGAACGCGCAGACAGAGGCCGCACGGAATCTGGTCGGGAATCGGCCGAGCAGCGTGATTTTCGCCCGGCGAATTAGGCGTTAACGACGGACTCTGGAACGTCCGAGACCTGTTCGACGGGCAACGTGACGGGGGCCGGAGCCTGCGGCCTTACGGATTCGAGTCGGCTGACGATCCGGTCGATTTCCGGGGTCAGATCCATCAGCTGATCGCTCAGGTCGGCGATTTTTTGATAGGCATCGGCATCTATGGCCAAAGCCACAACATCTAATCGCCCGATCTGGATCGCGTTTTTGCCGTTGCCCAAGCGGTGCGTGAATAGCGGCAACGAAACGCACAACTGGTGTGCTCGATCTGGCATCCGAACGCTTTGCCAATTGGCGTGATACCCTTCATGAAGCCAAGCCAAGTTCAGATCGATTTTCACTCGCGCCAAATCGTGAGTCTTGGCAAATTCAACCAGCGGTTCCCAAACCGTTTCCCATTGCCCGACGCCTTGAAGCGGCACACGCCGCTGTTGCTTCATGGTCAAACAAGTTTTCGGATTGAGCGTGAAAGATTGGGCAAAATTCACGAAACGGTTGACCAGCAAACGAGTCTCGGCGTGACCGAATGTTCGTGTGTTGATGCACAAGCCCAAGACGACCATGACACCGATACCGGCTAACCAAGGTGCGTTCCAATACAGCGACAGAACCGAAGACGTTGTCGTGATGCCGCACAACAGTGCTACAACCAACAACATGCCTTTCTTCCCAAACTTAAGCTGCAGCAAGTGGTGCAGGTGGCCTCGGTCCGTCACATAGATGCTTCGCCCCGTTAACCAGCGACGAAGAATCGCGGCACTCGAATCGAAAAGCGGAATCGCCAAAATAGCGATCGGCGCCGATGCCAAGACGGCGGACTCTTTGAAGTTGCTCCAGATCGCAAGTGCGCCCAAAAACAAGCCGATCATCATGCTGCCCGCATCACCCAGGTAGATGCTTGCCGGCGGACGGTTGTATCTCAAAAATCCCAGTTGAGCACCGGCCAACCCAAACGCTAGCACGACGCTGAGGTAGGAACCAAAGTGAAGAGCGGCGATCCCCATGCCAATGCAGATAATCGAACCCGCTGTCGTTGCCATGCCGTCCGCTCCGTCAATCAGATTGAGCGCGTTGACGGCAATCAACAACCACAACATCGTGATGGGAAACGAAAACACGCCAAGATCGAGCGTCAACCCGAACAGGCTAAGTTTCTCGATGACGGTCCCGCTGCCGACCAGTCCGGCAATGATCAAGCATTGCAGCAGCAGCTTTTGTCGCCCACGCAATCCCCACGTATCGTCAACCAAACCGACTGTCAACATTGCTGCAGCAGCACCGAAAAGGCTGTACCAGCGCAATGAAAGCACACCCAGGGTTTGTCCAAAGAATTGTCGATCGATCAAGATCGTAGCTGCAAACGTGATCGCGACCGCAGCGAAAACCGCGATGCCCCCCCCTAGAGCTACGGACTCGTCTTGTAGTTTTCGTTTGCGGTCGGGCGAATCCACCATCCCGACGGTACGGGCCACAGAGCGAACGAACGGCACCAAAACCAGCGCGATCGCGATGGCAAGGAGAAGAGCGATCGCTATTAACGGTGCCATAAGGTTTACCGACGCGTAATGAATTTATGAAGATTAGCCAAGGCGGGACAACGCTCGCCGAGTAAGCGTTCCATTGTAGAGGGCGATCTTCCCGACAAAACCTCTGAACTGGAAAATCCCCCATTATTTAACGCTTGTGGTGGTAGACATTTCCGGTTGTGAGGCAGTGCTAGACGGCATTCTTAGGCTCAATAGACAAGGCCGGTAGGGTCGCTTCTTCCGTTACAGATCGGATTTTCGTCCTTTTTGTTTAATCCGGCAGGGGGAATACGGCGATAGATAGGCCAGGGCGACGTGTCTTAACGATACGACCCGCCCAACCTGCATGACTGACTTACCGAATGCCGTTGTAGCCAAGGGGGGCCAACATGGCGATTCGTTCCATTGGTGCGAAAGCACTTCAACAGAACAAATCTGACTGGGCCGTAGAGGCCGAGCCGAATACCGTCGCGACGAACTCTTCGGATAATGCCGAAGCTGGATCCGTCACGATCAATACGAGCACAGAACCCTCACCGGCGATTCGCAACCTGCGACGTTGGCTGGCGGCGGGGTGTCTCGGACTGATTGTGGTGGGATCGAGCGGATGCACGATGACTGCCGGCATTGGCCGACAGTTGAAGCACACCGAATGTATCGACGACTTCATGATTGGCTACCGCAACCGTGCGTTAGCCGAGAAAGCGTGGCATTGCCGCAAAGACCAATTTTGCAATCAACGCAACGAGCGTGAATTCAGAGATGGATTCATGAAGGGTTACATGGAAGTCGCTGAAGGCGGAAACGCTTGCACGCCTGCCATTGCCCCGTCCCAGTACTGGGGATGGCGATACCAATCAGCCAACGGTCAAGGTGCTGTCAACGCTTGGTTCCAGGGTTTCCCGCAAGGGGCTCGAGCAGCCGAGGAAGACGGAGTCGGACATTGGAGCCAAATTGGTACGTCATCGGCGCCTCAACAGGCACCGGTGCCGATGCCCGCTGCTGCTTATTCCAACAGCGATTCAAGTTCCACCGCTCCTGCACCTGCGAATCCGTTTTACACGGAAAACGAAAAGGCGCCCGAGCCAACGAAACTTGACGAGCCCAAGCTTGATAAGAGTGGCATCGAGCCAATCGAATCAGATGCGACAGAAGCAATCGATGCACTCGATGACTTCGACAGCGCCTACCAAAGCTCGGATTCGTTTCCGTTTGCCGCGGTGTTAAGCGATGGCCCAGCCGCCGCTTCGCAACCGGACATGCGAACGGCAGTGATCGATCGATCCAACGTGATCGATGAATCTGTCACCGTTGATATTGATGACGTGTTCGGAACTTCTTCCGACACCATCAACATCAGCGATGCGAACGACCTGCCGTTCAGTTTTGAGTGAGAGCATTCACGATCAGAGTGAATCAATGACAACGGTAACGCCGGCGGAATGACTCCCAGGCGTTCAATGACTGACCACGGCGTTGCTTTGGTCAATACGTAAGACGTTCGGCGACTGGCCAAGTCTTTCAGCAAATCAAAATCGGGCCCTAGCAAGAGAGTTCAGGGATGAGAACGAAACTTCCAGCCGTCGAGCGGACACGGCGATTGATCCGCTCCGCAACGACCGCCGTTGCGGCCAGCTTGGTTGCCACGGCACTTTCTGGGTGCTCGGCTTTGACACAGCCGATCAACGGCGTACCGGCCGACCGGCTACCATCACAGTTCTTTGCTGAGCCAAAGAATGACTTGGTGCCTGTCGACATCGCGTTGTTGTCGATCGAGCCACCGCGCGACTATCAAATCTCAGGTGGAGACATTTTGGGTATCTACGTTGAAGGCGTTCTGCCCTTCAATCCGCCCAACCAACCACCTGAGCCGCCACCGGTGAACTTCCCCGATGCGGACAGCACATTGCCACCGTCGATCGGATACCCGATCGCGGTGCAAGATGACGGTACGTTGTCGTTGCCGTTGATCGAACCTCTTGACGTCGACGGCTTGACGCTCGAGCAAGTTCGCGATGCGATCCGTGACAAGTACATCGACGAAGACATCTTGCGTCCTGAAAAGGCTCGCCCGATCGTCACGATCATCAAAGAACGTACCTACGACGTAATCGTGGTTCGTGAAGACGGTGGTGGTACGCCGAACAATGGACTTAACGTACAGAACGTCGCGTCCCAGTTTTTAACTGGTGGTAGTGACCGAAGTGCTTCGGGCGGTTTGGTCAAGCTTCCCGCATACAAGAACGACATCCTTCATGCTTTGGTCGAAACCGGTGGACTGCCGGGCTTGAACGCCAAGAACGAGGTGAAGGTGTTGCGAGCCAGCCGCGCCGACCAACGCAAACGTGCCCAGTTCATGCAACAATGGAATCTCCAGCAACAGGCGTTGCGACTTGATCCTTGTGCTTGCCCGCCGAAGCTTCCCGAAGATCCATCGGTCTTACGGATTCCGCTACGGCTCAAGCCAGGCGTCGTGCCCGACATCGACGAAGAAGACGTTGTCCTCAAAGACGGCGACATCGTGTACATCGAATCGCGTGAAACGGAAGTGTACTACACCGGCGGCTTGCTCAACGGTGGTCAATTCCCACTGCCACGTGACTATGACTTGGACGTGTTGGGTGCGATTGCGGTTGCCGGATCAAGCATCGGCGGTACGGCTCAGCAATTCGGACAATCGGTCGGTCGTGGGGCCCAAGGGGTTCCACCAACCATGCTGTACGTCCTTCGCAGCGACGGGTGTGGAGGTCAAGTGGCCATCGAGGTGGACTTGAGCCAAGCGATCAACGATCCGCGAAGCCGACCTTTAGTCCAAGCGGGCGACACGTTGATCCTGCAATACAAGTGTGAAGAGGAAGCGATCAACTTTGGTCTGTCCACGTTCTTCACCTTCGGTATCGCGGAACTGTTGCGAAACTAAGCGAGCGAACGTCGCAAAGAAGAAACTGAGCCACGCCGTGAATCGATCACGGCGTGGCTTTTTTTGTTGCCTGCTGTTTCAAAAATTCCTGCAACTCATTTGGCGTTCGTCCCTGCAGTGCAGTGAACGGCTCTGGCAATTCGAGAACCGACCACCACTGTTCCTTGTCGATCGTCCAGGGCGGATCCGACAGGGGCCCCGGATCTTGTCGTACCCAATCGTCACGCCACCAGCCTTGGCGAACCTGCGTCAAGTCGATTGTGGGATCCACGATTGGTGTCGGCTTTCGTCCGTTTAGCGAAACCAGAGCCAACGCATAGACTCGGTTCTCTGTGACGCCCAATTCTGTGGCCGTCCTACTGATTGCAACCGCGGTTTGCCGGATCATTTCAGGGCGATGGTCATCTCGTAACGCTTGATATCCCGTCAACACGGTGGTTGAAGGCACGAACAGAAACTCGTCGCTGTTTTTGTCCACGACCAAATAGTGCGTCAACGCGTGTTTGTGATAGAGCATCATCCGCCACGCGAATCGGTGGCCTCGCTCGTTCCAATTCGAATCCCCGGGATAGATCGCCGGCCGCATTGGCAAGCAAATATGAATGAAGACGTAGACAATCGCCATCGTGGCAGCGACTCGGTCTAGCCGGGAAACGAGAGTCGCAACGTCGCTGTGCGGTATGAGGTCTCGCGTGTCGCCGACAAACATGCGCATCCGCCGACGCAGGAAGTCAACTGGAAAGAAGACCACCAAAGTCGCTAACATGAACCAGGGAAAAACGCCGATGTCCAAAGTCGCTGCATTCGTCAAATGAAATAGCATGGCCCAGACCACCGCGATCAAGCGAGTTCGTTTCCACATCAGCAGTGGCACGACCAACAAGTCGAAAGCGAAACCACCCCATGCGAACGCCTCGACCATCCCGGGGATCTCAGACCACGGTCGGCCGCCCCACGAAGTCCGCAATCGCAGGATCGATTCCATCGGTTGCCCACGCAGCCAGTCACCGTTCAGCTTGGCCATCGCACCAAAGACATACGGCATCCCCAGCTGAAACCGCAGCATCCAAAGCTGCCAACGCCACATCGTGGGGCCGGTCCGCGTTAGCCCGATCAAGCGATCCACCGACCATTGGCCAGCCGCAGGCAGGAAAACCAGTAAACCCGCCGTCATGGAAAGCAAATAGTAATGGTTGACGTAAATCGTCGCTTCGACCAACAACACGTAGGCGATCGAGAAGCAAAGGATTGCCGCCGACAGACGCGTCACCAATCCGGCGGCAAGGCAAATCGCGGCGATCTTTGTGATCACGAAGTGCCAGTACATGCCATCGCCCGGCCACAACAAAACCCATTCGAACTCGGCGTACTTCATCAACACACGAGGCTCGATGAAGACGTGCCGGTACGTTTCGTCGGCAAGGTAGTCGTTGGCCCAAACGTAGATCGCGACGGCAACGGCGACTCGCAACCAGATCAGAATCAACGAGTCGACTCGATCGAATCCGCTCGTTGAAACGCGATGCCAAATTGTCGTTGGTCGCGATGGCACGTTCGTCGACTGCTGCGGTTGGAGTTGAATTAGAGAATCCGTCATGGCGATACCGGGGAATGGGAGCACCGGCATAAGAAATGTCGTGCCGGATCGTAAATCGCCAGCGCATAAAAAAACGAGAGATCCCGGCCACGACGATTTAAAAATGGTTTTCAAATCGATCGACGGATCTCTCGTCCAGGAAGTTTTAAAGGCTAGGCTTGTTGCGTCAAGAGCGACCATGCATTCGGCATCGGTTTTTTTGTCTGCCGAGACACCTCTTGCAAACAAGACCGACGGCTTGATTTCGGATTTCCGAACCGCGAATACAAGTCGTCATGTTGTTTTTCCAGCTAGACTGAGCGTCATGAAAATCGAACATCCGACAGAGTCCAAACGATGATGCATGTCATCGAAGTTGATCCGACGCACCACTATCATTTCGTTACGGGACGATTGGCCGAAGCCGCGGTGCGCGCGATCGTTGCCGATTTGGCCGACAAGCACTCCTTCGATTACTCCATCGGTGTGATGCCGATCACCGTTGCCGCTTTGATGACGCCCAAGTGGTTGAAACGCCACCTGTCAGTCCCCGATGTGGCGACCCACGTGATCGTTCCCGGTTATTGCGAGCAGGGCATTGATGAACTGGCCGAATCGCAGAATGTTCCCGTAATTTGCGGACCGAACGATTGCCGTTCGATGCCCGAACTGTTTGGTGGCACGCGACCCGACGCCGATTTCGGCCAGTACGATATCGACATCGTTGCCGAGATCAACCACGCGCCGCGTCGCAGTGTCCAAGACGTCGTAACGATCGCAAGGCAACTGAGCGACAGCGGCGCAAACGTGATCGATTTCGGATGCGATCCGTCGTCAAGATGCGTGAACATCGGCGACTACATCACGGCGCTCGTTGACGACGGATTGAAAGTTTCGGTCGACACCTTCGATCCGTGGGAGGCTTCCCAAGCGACGCGTCACGGCGCGACATTGGTGCTGTCGGTCAACTCAACCAATCGCGATGCGGCTGCTGATTGGGGATGTGAAGTCGTCGTCATCCCGGACGTTCCTGGTGATGAAAAAAGTTTTGAAAAAACAATCGATTTTTTGACAACTCGCGGCGTCGCGATGCGATTGGACTCGATTCTTGAACCGATCGGCATGGGCTTCGCGGAAAGTCTCGTGCGCTACGCGGGCGTCCGTTCTCGTTACCCCGAGTTGCCGATGATGATGGGGATCGGCAACGTGACCGAATTGACTGACGTGGATTCGGCCGGCGTGAACATGATGTTGATTGCTGTTTGCCAAGAGCTTGAAATCCAAAGCGTGCTGACGACACAGGTGATCAATTGGGCGCGATCATCGATTCGCGAATGCGATGTTGCCAGACGTTTGACACACTACAGTCGCCGCCATGCCGTACCACCCAAACGATTGTCCGATCAGCTAGTGATGCTGCGCGATACGAAGCTTCGTCCGTACCCCGACGAAGCACTGGTGGCGATGGCCCATTCGATCAAAGACAACAACTATCGCATCTTCGCCCAGCAAGGCGAATTGCATCTGATTTCGGCGGGGTTGCACCTGCGCGATGACGATCCGTTTCGATTATTCGATCGATTGATGGCCGAATCGATATCCGACAATGTTGATGCCGGTCA